>CALKHC010000067.1 GCA_938091425.1 uncultured Luminiphilus sp.
GATCGCGATTTGGAGCGCAAGATGCTGCAGGACGTATCACAGTATCTTGCCAATAGTGCCGACACTGCCCCCATTTCCATGATGGCGGATCGCGCCATGAGCGATTCAGGGCGGATCACGCTGGAAGACACTGAAGCAGAAACCCGCATTCGTCTGACGCTGCGCTTTGATCGCGCCTGGGCGTCTGTCGTGAAAGGTACTGAGGATGCGGATTTCGTAATTGACGACCGCGACCGCAGCGAGGGGCTGTTGTACGTCACCTTTGTCGGGCCTCAGGACGAAGAGGATAGCGGTTGGTTTGATTGGCTGTGGGGTGGAGAGGATGATCACCCACTAGCGGGCCACCAATATCAAATTCACCTTGACCGGGCCGGGGAGGAGCTGACGTTCATTACCCTGCGCGGCCCTGACGGCGGTGCGGTCGATCGCCGCGATCAGCAAGCGCTGCTGACCATCCTGCGGGGCAACATTACCTGATGCGCATCGCGTCCCTCGGAAGCGGTAGCAAGGGGAACGCGACGCTGGTCGATACAGGTGAGACCCTCCTACTGATTGACTGTGGCCTGCCTCGGCGTGATGTGGAGGTGCGTCTCCAGTCTCGCGGTGTGAGCGGGCAGGACATTGACGCCATTTTAGTCACACATGAGCACGGCGATCACTGCCGTGGCGTGGTGCCGCTCGCCAAAGCCCACAATCTGCCCGTATTCCTCACTGCTGGCACCGCGACCAGCCCGAAACTCGAGGGGCTCGTGAGCGGTGTGGTGATTCGACCTGGCGATCGATTCGCGGTGGGCGATGTTGACATTGCTGCCGAGCCGGTCCCCCACGATGCTCGGGAGCCGGTTCAGTTTTGTCTGACTCACAATGACCTCAAGTTGGGTGTCCTCACCGATCTGGGCAGTATTACGCCGCATGTTGTGCAGGCGTTCTCCGGCTGCGACGCATTGGTGCTTGAGTTCAATCACGATCCGCAGATGCTGGCCGATGGGCCGTATCCCTATGCTGTGAAGAAAAGGGTAGGCGGTGATTTTGGCCACCTCACTAATGCTCAAGCCCGGCAGTTTCTTGACTACGCGGACACCGCTCGGCTTAAGATGTTGTTCGTGGCGCATATCAGTCAGCAGAACAATGCCCCGGAGCTCGCTGATGCTGCGCTCTCGGGCTGGTCCGATTTGGCGTCCTGTCAGGTGATTCATGCAACCCAAGAGGCTGGCTTTGACTGGTTTAACCTGCGAGCAACGGCCACCTCTATCGAGGTGGCAGCTCAGGCCTGATCTGTGGGTGGCTGATGTTTCCATCGCCGGTTGGACCATAGAAAGCTCTCAGGCTCATCGCGAATCGTTTCTTCTGCGGCCCTCACGTAAGCCTCAATAATCGCTTCTTCGGTCAGTTGCCCGGGCGTTTCGACGATGGGAATCAGGCTCAAATGATAACGACCGCGTGATTTTCTTCTGCAGCGTGCAAACATCACTGGAAAGTCCGTCAACTGCGCAATGGTTGCCGGGCCCGTGAAGAATGCAGTGGGCTGATTCAACCAGTCTGTCCAGTAAACATTGTCCCGCTCTCCAGGAGACTGGTCGGCTACTAAAACCAGCGCACGGAAACGTCGGCGATGCTTCAACACATTTCGCGCGACTTTATCCATCAGGATGGGTTCGCCACCAAAGCGGCTGCGTACTTCATAGGCAAAGCGATCGGAACCCGCGTTGTGTAAACGTCGGTATACCGGGTCGATCTGGATATCGCCATGGGCGTTGGCTGCGTGCATCATCCACTCCCAGTTTCCAAGATGGATGGTGAGAACAATGACTGAGCGGTTGCGATTTTCTGTTAGTCGATCCAGTTCATCGATTCCCTCAACGGTGACGCGGCGTTTGAATTCATCAAGATTCATCCGCGAAGCGTGGACGATTTCCATCGCGACATCGGTGAACTGCCGATAAAAACGAGCGGCGGTGTAACGGCGCCACGCAGCGTCGCGTTCGGGAAAAGCATTACGCAAATTGGTGTCAATTACCTCAGCCCGGTAGCGAAACACCCGTCTTAATAGAAAGGCGGCGGTAGCGGATAAGCCGTACTTGATGGGCAGAGGCAGCAGAGCGACGGCGCGGTAAAGCCAGTAGGTCATCATCTTGTGCAGTGATCAGGTAGGTTTAGGGATAGATAGCGCGGCACGTCTTCAGGCGCCGGACATTGAAGGCGCGCGTTGCCCGCCAAATTAAGCTCCTTTAGGTCTGTCATGCGCAATATGGGTATCGGATCGACGACGTCATTGTTATCAAGCCACAGCTGGCGAAGTACGGTAAGCCTCTCCAGCACCAACAAGTTACGGATGTTATTGCTGCTGAGCTTCATTGATTGGATCTGCGTGAATTGTTCGAGTCCGGCCAGTGATTGAATGCCGGCATCACTGCAGTTCAGTGCCACAAGATCGGTCGCCGACCTGGCGTCGATATCCAGTAGGCTTTGTGTCAAACAAGCAGCGAGGGCGGGGTCTTCAATCCCGCTCACAGTGTAGGGCGAAGACGGCTCGTAGACCGTGACATTATTGACAGTGACGTCGTACTGCCCCAACTCGGCGCAACCGGTTACCAGCACCAAGAGGATAACGAGCAACCCCCGTGCTAACTCTGTCTCAAATAGCTTCATATAATGGCTGTTCACACAACGCCGGCAGTCAATCACGGCCCCTGATGCAATGCAAATAAACCCCTCTCATCAAGCCCCTGTTGTGGCAATGCCCACAGTCGTCTCCGTGCAGGGGGAGTCGCCGGCGCGGGCCCGCGAGGCGGCCGAGCAACTCGCGCTCGAATTCGGGAGTTATCAAGACACAGTTGGATTGGTCTTGGTTGTGGGTGAGACAAGCGCCTGGCTTGAATTGGATGGGGTCAAGGTCGCCGCGCAGTTTGATTCTGCTGCTATGCAGCATCGTCGGAAAGGGGGGCATAACGAGATGCTGGGTCGGGCCGTGGGCCTGAAAGCCGATCAGAAGCCCCTGATTTGGGATGCCACGGGAGGGCTGGGGCGCGATGCTTTTATTCTGGCGGATTTGGGTTGTCAGGTAACGCTTTGTGAAAGGGTGCCCGTATTGGCGTGGTTACTCGACCAAGCCGTGAAAGCCGCGGCAGTGAGTGGGACTGATCAGGTTAGAGAAGCAGCGGCGAGAATGGTTGTGCTGGCAGCGGACAGCAAGACGCTCCGCGCACCCACCGATACAGTGATCTACCTCGATCCGATGTTTCCCGAACGCAAGAAAGCGGCCGCGGTAAAAAAAGAGGCTGCCATGCTTCAGCACTTGGCTGATCGAGTAGATGACAGTGCATCCTTGTGGCAATGGGCATGGGATCAGCCTGTCGAGAGAATTGTGGTCAAACGGCCCTTACGTGCACCGATACTGGGGCACATTCGCCCTGCGCACACTCTCAAAGGCAAGTCTGTGCGCTTTGATGTGTTCACTCGGAGACTGGAGCACTCCGTGTGAAGTGCTCCTCATGAAGTACTCCATGTGAACAGAAATAGGAGAGTATTGTGACTGCGAGTCGGTTTTGGATAGGCGTGGAGTTCATGCCGGTGTCGATTTTGCGGACCGCAGCATTGCACCCGCGCCCGATCTTCTGTGGCCATCTTGCTAACGCGTCGGCGATGAGGGCCGACCTAGGCAATAGCGCAGAGCAGGCCGAGTGGCATGATCTCGCTCTGGCGTCACCGATTGGTCACGG
This sequence comes from uncultured Luminiphilus sp., assembly GCA_938091425.1. GTDB lineage: Bacteria > Pseudomonadota > Gammaproteobacteria > Pseudomonadales > Halieaceae > Luminiphilus. The sequence continues at coordinate 3,720 of CALKHC010000067.1, forward strand.
CTATCTGTTGGATTTGCTCAGGCAGCGGAGCCCGGTAGAGCATATTGTGCTGGCGCTGCCTGCCATCTCGTGTGTTCGCTTTGAGCGGGTGGGTGAAGAAGCCTCGCCGCTTTTGGAAGTCGTGCTGTCAGAGACTCGGCATGCGATCGAGGGCTTGATCGCAGTGATGCGAGGCGCCGAGGCGGCATTGGATGCGTCACTGGGTGCGGGTCTGACTCTGCTGAGGGCGGATCCTGCGGAGGACAGCGCGCCACTTACCAGAGCATTGGGTGCTTTTGCGAATGAATGGATTGTTAGTGAGGCGGAGCGTTGGGCGGCAAACGGGCTGTCTCTGGGGCAACTGACGGTCGCGTCAGTCGATCAGTAAGCGTTCTAGAATCCCCTCGTAGATTCGGGTCAGTTGCGGAATGTCTGCGAGTTTCACACGCTCGTTAATTTGATGAATGGTCGCGTTGACGTGACCGACCTCGACTACCTGCGCGCCGCTTGGCGCAATGAACCTCCCATCGGAGGTGCCGCCTCCTGTGGACACTTCAGGCACTCGACCAGTCGTCGCCTGAATGCTTTGCATGACCGCATTGAGTAGCGCACCGGGCTCTGTCAAAAAGGGCTCGCCGCTCAGCGACCATTCGATATCAAAAGTCAGTCCGCCTTGATCCAGAATCGCCTCACAACGCTCACGAATTTGATCGGCTGTGACCTCGGTACTGAACCGCAGATTGAAAAGCACCTCGACGCTGCCCGGGATGACATTGGTCACGCCCTCACCGGCCCGGATCGTTGAGATCTGCAGCGAGGTCGGATCAAAAAAGTCATTGCCTTGATCCCATGGCTCCGTGACCAACGCGTTGAGGGTCGGCATGGCGCGGTGGATCGGGTTGTCAGCGAGGTGCGGGTAGGCGATGTGACCCTGCTTGCCGTGAATCACTAGCCGCGCATTGAGCGACCCTCGGCGACCGTTTTTCACTAAATCGCCAAGTTCGCGGGTGCTCGAGGGCTCGCCCACAACACACCAGTCGATCTGCTCGCCGCGCGCTCTCAGTGCCTCCATGACGCGGACGGTCCCGTCTTTGGCTGGCCCCTCTTCATCCGAAGTGATCAGAAATCCGATGCGGCCCTTGTGATCGGGATGCGCGCCGACGAAATTTTCGCAGGCGACCACCATGGCGGCGAGGCTGGCTTTCATGTCTGCGGTACCGCGACCCACCAGATCAGGGCCCGCCTCGGTGGCAATAAAGGGGTCGGACTCCCATCGCTCGATGTCTCCCGGCGGCACAACGTCCGTGTGTCCGGCAAATACCAATAGCGGACCCGATGATCCGCGTGTTGCCCAGAAATTATCCACCTTACCGAAACGCAGCGGCTCGACCGAGAACGCCGCCTGCTGCAAACGCGCCATCATCAGGCTCTGACATCCGGCGTCTTCGGGGGTGACCGAGGCGCAAGCGATCAAGTCGCGGGCCAGAGCGAGTGTGGGCTCTTGATCATCAATTGTTGGCATGCAGCATCTCGTTGAGCTCGACCGCGCTTTTATTGGTCAGACACTGCACGGCACCCGTGCTCGAGTGCCGGCGAAACAAGAGATCTGGACGCCCCGCTAACGTTCTGGCGGAGACGGTCTCGATAGTGTCACCGCGCTCGTCCAGCACACTGACCTTGGTGCCAGCGGTCACAAACAAACCGGCTTCAATCGTGCAGCGATCCCCCAGTGGGATGCCCAAGCCTGCATTCGCTCCGATCAAGCACCCCTTGCCCACCGAAATTACGATGTCCCCGCCACCCGAAAGTGTGCCCATTGTGGAGCAGCCATCGGCACAGCAGCAGATCACAGACCAGCTCCATCCCAGAGTTATCGCATACCAGCGCAATGTGGCCCCTCCCCCCACTCGTCTCGCCAGCCAAGAGCTCCG
>CALKHC010000068.1 GCA_938091425.1 uncultured Luminiphilus sp.
CGTTACTCGGGGGGCAGTTTGCATGAAATCGGGGCACCTCGGACCCTATCGGGGGGCATTAAACCAGAAACCAGAGGGTGCGGTCAGCCCGCAGATTGGTGCAGCGGGGCTCCCTCTTTATAATGTGTCACTTTGAGATCACCGTATGAAAAAACCGCCCTCCAAGACCGATTTGCGCGAGCGCCTGCAACGGCAAACCGCTGCTTTTCTGTCGTCTGGCGGCAAAGTTCAGGAATTCGGGGCGGGCGAGAGCGCCTACGATCGCAACGAAGGCCCCCCGCCTGCACCGCTTTTTGAGAACCGCCGCACTGAGCGCACGCCGCTTACCGATGTGGTAGCCGCGCTAGATGCGCGACGGGCGTCAAAGCGCGCCCGGACCAAGGTGGTGCGACGGCGCACCCCGAAAAGGCGGCGACAAGTTGTATACGACGATTTTGGCGAGCCACTCAGGGTCGTTTGGGTAGAGGAATAGTCACGCGCGCCCTGCACGCGCCAGCAGTTCAGCGATGGGCGAACGTGAACTGGGCATCCTTCGCCCGCGTACTGTAGTCACCCTCTTGTCGCGTAGGCAGACATGATTACCCTCACAGAAACGATAGAGGTACCGCGGCCGGTAGCAACCTGTTTTCGGTACGTCGCCGACTTCAGAACCACCGTTGAGTGGGACGCTACCGCGGTCGAGGCCAACAAGCTCACTGCGGGGCCAATCGAGCAAGACACACGCTTCTCCGTGCGCTGCCGGGCGGGCCGTAGCTACCTCAAGCTAGCCTACGAAATTACCGAAATGACGCCTTGGCAGTGTCTGGTCCTAGAAGGTCGCGGGCGTTGGTTCACAGTCAAAGACGTGATCACCTTCGAATCCCTTGGGGACAACCTAACCCGTATTCACTATGTCGCAGAGTTCACGTTTCGGAACGGTTTAGGCCGTATAGCAAACCTCGCCGAATCAGGTTTCATTAAAATGGGCCGAGCGAGCTTGCAGGGTCTTGCCAGAGCGCTGAAAGACGAAAACCCCCCTCCTCAAGCCTCACCGGGCACGCAGAAGAAAGACGGAAAACTGCCGACCGCGCTGGCATGCTTCACTCGCCACGGGTACCGCAGAGGTCAGAAAATCTGGCACCCCATGAGCGCCGACATGACCGGCAAGCATGTTGTACTCACCGGCGCTAATGCCGGCCTGGGATTTGCCACTGCAGTGTCTCTGTTGGAGGCCGGCGCCACACTGACTGTGGTCATCCGCGATCCCGCCAAAGTATCGGACATGCAGCAGGCCTTAAAAGCGGAGACGGGCAGGGAAGCAGATCGCGTAGAGCTCGCTGATCTAGGTTTGTTGGCTGAGGTCTCAGCGCTGTGCGAAAGATTACTGGCGCTAGGCAAGCCAATTGACGTTTTGATCAACAACGCTGGCGCGCTCTTCAACGACCACGCTGAAACGGCAGAAGGCATTGAACGCAGCGTTGCCCTGTTGCTGCTCTCGCCCTGGAAGCTAACCGAAGCCCTTTTGCCGCTCCTGCAGGACCATGCTCACCCGGCTCGCATCATCAACGTTGTGTCGGGCGGCATGTATACCCAGAAACTGCGGTGTACCGACCTGATCATGACGGCAGAAAACTACAAGGGAAGCGTTGCCTACGCGCGATCCAAGCGTGCGCTCACCGTGCTCACCGAACTCTGGGCAGCGGCATGGTCAGAGCATAATATTGTGATTAACAGCATGCACCCGGGTTGGGCCGACACTCCCGGCGTGCAAACCGCGCTTCCTGGATTCCGTCGCGTGACGAAACGCGTACTTCGTTCACCGGCCGAAGGCGCCGATACCATTATCTGGCTGGCCAGGGCCAGCGAGGCAGATCAAGTCAGTGGGAAACTATTTCTTGATCGCGAGCCACGAACGACACACCTGCGGCCGAGCACACAAGAAAGTCCCGACGAGCGAGCTAGGCTGCTTGACTGGCTGAGCGAAACCTACAGCAGATTGAATTTAAGCGACAAGGGTTGAGCGCACTGATGTGAGCCGTTAGGGTCAAAGGCGACTCTCCGCATGGGACAGATCATGAGCAGTGCAATCGAACGCTTTGAGCCTCACTTTGAAGACGCGGCGATACAAGATGCCATTCAGCGTCTGACACACACGCGCTTCCCTAATGCCGAAACGGTGGAGGATTGGCAGCAAGGGGTGCCACTCAGCTATTGCCAGGAACTGGTGCGCTACTGGCGCGACGAGTACGACTGGCAGCGTGTCCCCTCACTCCTTAATCAGTTCGATAATTTCATCACTGAAATTGACGGGCTTAAGATCCATTGCCTGCACATCAGAAGCCCGCATACGCAAGCGCAGCCACTGCTCATCACCCACGGCTGGCCGGGATCGGTACTGGAGTTTCTCGACATCATCGAACCGCTCGCTGATCCGACACAGCATGGTGGTGACGTCACAGATGCCTTCCATTTGGTCATTCCCAGCCTGCCGGGCTTTGGATTTTCCGATCAACCCACGTCCCCGGGAGTCGGCGTGGGCCACATTGCCGCTATCTGGGATCAACTGATGCAGCGACTGGGTTACGAGCGCTACATTGCCCAAGGGGGCGACTGGGGCTCGCTGGTCACCCATGCTGTGCTGTTGCACCCAGAAACCCACTGCCTCGCTGGCCACGTCAATTTGCCGATCGTGCTGCCAGACGAACACACCATGAGCGGCGCCGACCCCGCCGAACAGCCGACGCTCGCTGCGGCAATGCATTATCAGGAGCATGAATCAGGCTACTCCAAACAACAGAGCACGCGCCCACAAACGTTAGCCTATAGTCTGGCCGATTCACCGGCAGGGCAAATGGCTTGGATCGTCGAAAAATACGCGACCTGGACGGACTGTGTCCGCGATGGCATTCGCCATCCGGAAAATGCCATCGAGCGAGATGTCCTGCTCGACATCGTCACCCATTACTGGATGACCAATACCGGCGGCAGCAGTGCAAGGCTTTACTGGGAGAGCTTCACTGAAGGTGACTATCGCCCTATCGCGTTACCTATGGGTCTGTCGCTGTTTCCCAAGGAGTTGTTTCTGTGCACTGAGCGCCTCGCTCGAACGCGCTATCAGCAACTCATAATGTTCAGCAATCAGCACGAGCTGGGCGGCCATTTTGCATCGCTAGAGCAACCTCAGGCACTGATCAATGACATCCGGGCATGGCGAACCACATTACAGGCGCAGGAGTTGATCTGACATGGCTGCCGCACCGAGTCCCTATGAAGCCGGCTCCCAAGAGGCACACTATTGGCAGGCGCGGCAGCGGCTCGCGGCCGCTACAAGAGTACTGAACGAGAAACTGGTGAGCACGGACATCGATCCGGCAATGGCCAACGCGCTCACAGAAAAGATTGAACATCTGACGGCCGAGCTGAGCCAAACCCGACAAGTCGCCGGCCTCGTTGGTATGGCGAAGCGGGGACAGCGAGGCACCATCGATAATGTTATGGGCGAGCTGGTCGCCATGGCAGGCAGGAGTCACCCCTGCTCGCCAAAATTGCTTTGGCAGGAAGAGCCGAACCGCATCACCGGCACCGTGACGTTTGGCCAAGCTTTTGAGGGCCCGCCCGGGCACGTGCATGGCGGCTGGGTGGCCGGCATCCTCGATCACCTCATGGGTATGACCCACGTCCGAACAGGCCACCCGGGTATGACTGGGGGTCTCTCAGTCAGATACCTGAAACCCACGCCCCTGAATCAGACGATCGAGGTCAACGCGCAGGCAACTCAGCTCGACGATCGGCGCACAGAGGTGACTGCAGCGATGCGCTTTGGAGATATCACCACCGCGACAGCTGAAGCCATATTCGTTCGAGTAGACAGAGAGAGATTTGGATTCGACAGGCCCTGAATACCTACAATCGAGCGTAAACCGTGGCGCCGTCAATCACGGTGCGATCGACTTTAATGCCGCGAATATCCTCAGCCGTCAGCGGGTTCTCGGACAGCACCACAAGATCGGCGCGCTTGCCGGGCTCGATTGAGCCAATCTCGTCCTCCATGAAGACCTGCCAAGCCGCGTCAATGGTCACCGCACGCAGTGCCGGCATGCGCCCAATGCGCTGCGCAGGACCGATCACGACGCCGCCCGTACTCTCCCTTTCCACCTGACTCCATACCGCCTGCAAGGGGAGCATCGGGGTAACCGGCGTGTCCAGATGAGAACTGAAGCGAACGCCTGCATCCAGCGCCCAGCGAGCGGGGCTCATATTGGCGGCCCGCTCAGGGCCCATGAAGATGGCAGCGTGACGATCACCCCAATAGTAAGTATGGGCGGAAAAAAAACTCGGTGTCACCCCGAGCTGTGCCATGCGATCTATTTGGTCTTTGCGGGTCATCTGCGCGTGAATAATCAACGGCCGGGCCTCTGGCCAGGGGTGGGCTACCATGGCCGCTTCGATGGCATCCAGACCATCGTCTATTGAGGCGTCGCCATTGCAATGAATAGCGACCGGAATCCGTCGCTCATACAGAGCTTCTACCTGCTGGAACAACTCATCGCGAAGCACCGAAGGATAGCCCCGGTAGCTGGCGTCACCCTTAAACGGCACGTAATAAGGCTCTGAGAGATAACCGGTGTAGCCCTGAATACTGCCATCTGCGATGATCTTTACTCGCGGCACAGAGACTCTTGCTCCGCCAAAATCCGCAAGCGCGCGCTCTCCACTGAGCAGGCTGTTTCCCACTTCCTCAAAAAGGGGAAATAGTGCGACGCGTTGGGAAAACTGATTCAAGGAGCTCAAAAACCCGAGTAGCTCAGCCACTAC
>CALKHC010000069.1 GCA_938091425.1 uncultured Luminiphilus sp.
GCAAGTTCATAAGGTGATCGTCCACCGCCGCCTTCATCGCGCCAAAGGCATGGCTGATGCGCATGTGCGAAAAGGCCGGATCAATCATGGCGCGCTGACGTTTCCAGCGCTCCCCATCGGTCACAAAAATACTGTCGCCGATCAGGTGCTCAAGAGCACTGACCATGAGGTCACTTTTAGGGAATACGCCCTCGGCATCGCGCATGATTTCTCGCACGGCATCCGGCTCGTTAAAGAGCACCGTCGAGCGGCGGGAGTAGCCAAGGTTACCGACGTCAAAGTGATAGGCGGCCGCGGGCAAAAGCTCGAGCAGATTGCCATCCCCCTTCCACAGCACGCGCACAAGCGCGACCACCGACCACAGCGACAGTGGCTTGGGTGGGATATAAAGCTCCGGTGCGCTCATCTCACAGTCCCGACTCCATCGATGCAGTATGGAGGGGGGATCTGATGGTGTCGACCCACACACTGTTTGAGTGGCTGGTGGGGCTACACATTGCCACCGGCACGGTCGGCCTCATTGTGGTGTGGATTCCCATCGCGGGCAAAAAAGGTGCAGCGCTGCATCGTCGCGCCGGAACGCTATTCGTACAGTCGATGATTGCCACCGGCTTCACCGCCGTGGCGATCAGTCTCACCACGCTGTCAGACCCCACAGGCACCCACCCGCATTTGGCAACTCACCCAGTCTTTGCTGATCCGCAGGCCATCACCAATATCTTTGGCTGGATGATGCTTTACCTCGCGACCCTGACGATCAACCTCGCCTGGCAAGGCTGGCTGAGTCTGCGCAACGGGCGCGATCACCTGCGCAATCGCGCCTGGCATAACCTGCTCTCACAGGTGCTATTGACCGCTGTATCGACCAACTGCTTTTTGCGGGGCGTTGTGGCCGCAGAGCCGATGATGATGGGCATCTCCATGGTCGGCTTTGCCACCGTGGCCACCAATTTGTGGTTTCTCTACAAACCCCAACCACTGCCGACCGATCGCATCAAGGAACATATCAAATGTCTAGTCGGCGCCGGCATCTCGGTGTACACCGCATTCTTTGCCTTTGGCGCCGTGCGATTCATTCCCGAACTGGCGCTGCAACCCGGGCTCTGGGCGGTGCCGCTGATTGTGGGTCTGACATTGATCATCTACCACCAGCGCGTCGTCACCCGACCGTTGCGAAGCAAGTGGCGGGTCGCATGAGCGCCGCCAAGCACGCCATTGTAATCGGCGCCGGCGCCGGTGGTTTGGCAGCCAGTATCGATCTAGCGCGCGCCGGCTTCCGGGTCACACTCCTAGAGCGCGGGGACGCGCCCGGCGGCAAGATGCACACGCGCGCGGTCGATGATCGGGAGGTCGACGGTGGCCCTACCGTCCTCACCATGCGCTCGATCTTCGAACAACTTTTTGCGGACGCCGGCGCCTGCCTGAATGACCGACTGACGCTACTGGAGAGTCCGATCATCGCGCGCCACGCCTGGAGTCATGGTGGCGTGCTGGATCTGTATCCAGACGCTCAGCGCTCCCGAAAGTCCATCGAGGATTTCGCCGGTGCAGACGACGCCATAGGGTTCGAGCGCTTCTATTCGCAAAGTGCGCGTATCCACAAAACACTGTCTGAAACTTTTATGACCGCATCAAAGCCTGATCCGGTGACACTGGTCGGTCGCGTGCTACGCCATCACCATCCCAGCTCACTGATGGCTGCCAAACCCGCTCCCAATCTCTGGTGCGCATTAGGTCACTTTTTTTCTGATGAGCGACTGCGGCAACTTTTCGCACGCTATGCGACCTATGTCGGCTCCTCTCCACTCAGCACCCCCGCCACGCTGATGCTCATAGCACACGTGGAACTCGAAGGCGTTTGGTTAGTGGATGGCGGAATGCATCGTCTCGCCGCAGCCATGGCCGAGCTCGGACAAGAACTGGGCATCGATCTGCATCTCAACACCCATGTCAACGAGGTGCTGGTGAAAGGAGGAAGGGCCTGCGGCGTGCGACTCGAAGACGGGACTTCCCTTCCCGCCGACGTGGTGGTCTTCAATGGAGACACCAACGCACTCGCCACCGGACAGCTGGGCAGTGAGGCCATGCGCGCCGTCAAACCGCGCTCAGTAGAACAGCGCGCGCTGTCTGCGCTAACTTGGTGCATCAAAGGCAGCAGTTCAGGCTTTGATCTGGACCATCACAACGTCTTTTTCGAATCGGACTACCCCAGCGAGTTCAACACCATCTTCGAAGAGCGCAATGTGCCCGCCAAACCGACGGTGTATCTCTGTGCTCAGGATCGGGGGTCAAACGGATCACTGAACGGATCGGAGCGGCTACTGATGTTGGTCAACGCGCCTGCCGACGGCGATCGGCAAAGCTGGTCCGAGGATGACGTCGCGCGCACTCGAGATAATGCACTCGCGGTACTGCAACGATGTGGTCTCAATCTCAGCTTCAGAGACAGTGATTGCGTGAGCACCTCACCGAGCGACTGGCATGGCCGATTCCCAGGCAGCGGCGGATCCCTCTATGGCGGCGCCTCGCACGGGATTTGGTCGAGCTTCACCCGGCCGGGTGCCCGAAGCCGTCTCAAAGGGTTGTACCTATCGGGGGGGAGCGTGCACCCCGGTCCTGGTGTACCGATGGCGACCCTGTCAGGCCGACTCGCGGCAAGCGCCGTGGTTAGCGATATCGCCTGAACGCATCGCGACTTGACTCGGCGGCTCCCAGAAATCCTCCAGCGCTTCAATGGTCTCGGCCGTAAGCTCCCAATGTGGCAGGCCCAGACTGGGCGATAACTGCTTTGCCGCCCATTGGCAGTGAACCTCAATGAGTTCCGGCAAGCGTTCAAACCCAACATTGGGGTCTCGGTCGTAGAGCACCAAACAAGGTAGCTTCAGACGGCTGTACAACCGCGAAATCGCTTGTTCGGTAAACAGGTTAAAAGTGAGAAACTTCAGCGGCGCGTGGTGAGCGCCAGGTTGTCTCGCTGTTTGCCGAGCGTAGTGCACCAGATACTCCGGCATTGTGCCCACAAACGCCTTCCCCAGAAACCAGCGAATGCTCGGTGTCGTGGTGAGCAGTCGAAACAACGGTAAACCAACCCATCGCGAAGACAGCAATCGATCGACGCGAGACCCATTAGCCGCTGTAGGGGGCACGCGACAACCCATCCCGGTGGGCGAAATAACGCACAGGCTGCGCACCTTAGCATTTTGCTCTAGGATCGCCCGCGCCATGAACTCCCCGGTCAGAGACAAGGCGACAACATCGGGCGGCGTATCAAAGCTGTTTAACCACTCGGCCAGCCAGCGAGCATATCGGCTCGCAGAGTAATTGAGCGCTGGCCGATCCGATAATCCAAAGCCGGGCAAGTCCGGCACCCAAACCGGGCGCTTGTCTCGGTAATGCTCAAAAAGAGGGCGCATTTCCATCGCGCTTGGCACAGCATTAATGCTGTGCAGGAGCACCAGAGGTGCGCCAGTCACGACCTCTCCCACATATCCTCGGAGGGTGACGCCCCCATTCAGAGAAAAAACAAATTGTTCCGCGTCCAACGCAGGCGCGAGCGGCTCAGCCATGCTATAACCATCAATTACATTTGACAGTTGGGTAGTATAAATTGTCAGACACCTACACAGGTAGCACTGATTTAACTTATTTCTGGGGCGGGGTCGCCGACAGCCCGCGCGGTCGCAACAGGGGGCTCGCATGAGTATCGCTTATCCATTCACCGCCATTGTCGGTCAGGATGATATGAAGCGGGCGTTGACGATCGCAGCCGTCGATCCGGGCATCGGCGGGGTACTTGTGCTCGGCGAACGGGGCACGGGTAAGTCCACCACGATCCGGGCCCTCGCGGCCCTCCTCCCCAAAATCGACGTGGTGAGCAGCTGCCTGTATCAATGCGATCCTATGGCGCCGCGGCCGGGACTCTGCGCGCAGTGCGGCAAACCCTCGGACACGCCCGAGGCCAAGTCCGTGACCATTCCCGTAGTCGATCTGCCTCTAGGCTCCACGGAAGACCGCGTGGTCGGCGCATTAGACATAGAGCGCGCGCTGGTGAATGGCGAAAAAGCGTTTCAACCCGGCCTCTTGGCACAGGCCAATCGTGGCTTCCTGTATGTCGACGAAGTGAATCTGCTGGAAGACCACATCGTGGACGCGCTCCTAGATGTGGCCGCCTCCGGGGAGAATGTTGTTGAGCGGGAGGGGCTGAGTATTCGACACCCCGCCCAATTTGTCTTGGTTGGCAGCGGCAACCCCGAGGAGGGAGAGCTTCGCCCACAACTTCAGGATCGATTCGGCCTGTCGATCGATGTCCGGACCCCGGGCGATGTGCCAACTCGAGTCGAGATCATTCGCCTGCGAGAAGCCTTTGATCAGGACCGCGCTGCCTTTCGCAAAAAGTGGGCGCGCAAAGAGAGTGCCCTGCGGCGAAAGATTCAGACCGCGCGCCAGCAACTCGACAACGTCGACACCCCCGCCGTACTGCTTGAGACCGCTGCCAAACTCTGTCTAGCGCTGGGCACAGACGGTCTTCGAGGCGAGCTTACCCTGGTGCGCAGTGCTCGGGCACTGGCAGCACTGGAAGGCAAGTCGGCGGCGACTCTGAAACACCTGCGCGCCATGGCGCCTTCCGTTTTGCGTCACCGATTACGGCGGGACCCGCTGGATGAATCCAGCGCCGATATTCGGGTCGAGCGGGTCATCGCCGAATTGTTTCAAGAGTCTGTTGACGATGGTGGCAGCTGAGACACCCTCACCCTGGACGGATGCCGAGTGGGCCGCCGCGCTGATTTCATTGGTGGGCGAGGCTATTGGCGGCGTGCACTTGCGATCTCCACCCGGCCCGGTTCGGGATTACTGGCTTGAGCGCGTCAAACAACTGTCCAAGCAGAATCCTATTCGCAAGATCCCCGCCAACATTCCGGAGGGCCGGCTGCTGGGCGGTATTGATCTCGGCGCGACGCTGCAGCACGGCAGGCCGATCGCAGAAACCGGCATGCTGGGCGAATGTCACGAGCAACTGGTCATCGCGGCAATGGCAGAGCGTTTACCTCGCAACACCGTGCATCATTTATGCACCGCGCTCGACCACGGCGCTATTAGCGTGGCAAGAGATGGCATCAAAACCGAGACACCCGCCCGCATTGCGCTGATCGCCACTGACGAGGGCACAGAGGACGAGAGCGCCCACGCAGCCCTAACCGATCGGCTCGGGATCACGTTAGATATGACGGCGCTGGGCATTCACGATGTCGACGACGAGATCTTTCGACGACGTCACATTGAGCGTGCGATCGATGCGCTTACCCGCGTAACCATGAGCGATAAGCACCTCACAGCACTTGCAACGCTCGCTGTATCACTGGGCATTGATTCACCGCGCCCTACCCTCGCCGCAGCAAAGGTGGCGCGCGGATCGGCAGCACTGAGGCAATCCGACGCTGTCGAAGAAGAGGACGTGGCGCGAGCATTGAGGCTATGTCTGCTGCCCCGGGCACAGCAGCTCCCGGAGATGGCCGAACCGCCACCTGAACCCGAGACCGAACCGGAGCAGACCGACGACGTCGAGCCGCCACCGATGCCAGAGCAGCCACCGCCCGATGAGGAACGCCTCCTAGAAGCAGCGCTGGCCCAACTCCCTGCAGGATTACTAGAACAACTGCAGGCCCGATCCGCGCGTCTTCGCCAGAGCAGCACTGGTAGCGCTGGCGATCAGCACCGGCATCAGAACCGGGGGCGACCAACGGGTGTGTTTCGCGGTGATCACCGGCGCGGTGGCCGCGTCAACATTCTCGCAACACTTCGCGCGGCCGCCCCCTGGCAACCACTGCGCCGGCGAGAGCAGAATGAGCAAGGCAATCAGCCATCGCCGCGTCACTTGCAGATACGGCGGGACGATATTCACCTGACACGGTTTCAGCAGCGCAGAGAGACCCTGACCTTGTTCGTGGTCGACGCCTCGGGTTCAGCCGCATTACAGCGGCTGGCAGAAGCCAAGGGCGCCGTCGAGCTGTTACTCGCCGACTGTTACGTGCGCCGAGACAAGGTTGCGCTAATTGCTTTCCGCGATGAGCAAGCCGAACTCCTGTTACCCCCAACACGATCACTGGTGCGCGCCAAAAAGACACTGGCTGCGCTGCCAGGGGGTGGCGCGACGCCCATGGCAGCCGCATTGGACCTTACCCGCGACATGGCGGAACAGGCCGGCAAACAGGGCGCCACCATGCAGTACGTGCTACTCACCGACGGGGCAGCCAATGTGGCCCGCGACGGGACCCGTAGTCGAGAAGCCGGGACGGCAGACGCGTTGGCTGCAGCACGCGCGCTGGCGATGAGCCCCTCCAGTGGACTGGTGATCGATACCGCACAGCGACCGCAACCCCGCGCAAGAGAACTCGCCGAGACGCTGCGCGGCACCTACCTTGCTTTACCCCAAGCGGACGCACAGGCGCTCAACCGCGCCATCCGCGCCGCGACCGCATGACCTCGCAGGCCGCCTGGCACGCGGTGGCTGACTTCTGGCCGCGGGCAGACACCAGCCGTTTTGTGCGTGTGAGCAATATCGATTTCCATGTGCAGGTCGGCGGCGCGGGCGAAGATGTCCTGCTGCTCCACGGTGCCGGCGCCTCCGCACACTCTTTTTCCGGACTCGCGGCTCGACTGAGCGCACGGCACAGAGTGATTGCACCTGATCTACCGGGTCAGGGCTTCTCTACGCTACTGCCACTCGAAGCGGTCGGATTGGCACCCTTTGCTGTTTACTTGAGAGAACTCATGACCGCGCTGGAGGCCACGCCTCGTTGGATCATTGGTCACTCTGCAGGCGCGGCGCTGGCGGCCCAATATGCGCTGGACGTAGAGACCCTTCCCAAGGGGTTGCTTTGCATCAACGCAGCTTTCAATCCGTTTGGGTCACTCGCAGCTCCGCTGTTCAGCAAGACGGCAAAATGGTTTGCTCGCAGTAGTTGGCTGCCCAGAGCACTGGCTTCCCCCGCTCTTCGCTGGCGAGCCACCGGCTCCATGCTGGCCGACACTGGCTCGACAGTTGATCCCCTCATGAGTCGCTGCTATGACACCTTGCTCGGTAACCCCGACCATATTGCCGGCACGCTTCGCATGATGGCGGGCTGGGACCTCCCGCCGCTACTGGATCGTTTGTCGTCATTGCAGGTGCCTGTGTGGTTAGCTGCAGCTGAAGGTGATCGTACGATATCCCCGGAACGGAGCACCTCCGTCGCCAACAATTTGCCACTCGCCCGCTCCGTGCGCATCCCTGAGCTCGGGCACCTCGCCCATGAGGAGGAGCCGAGCATCTTCGACAACCTTTTTCAGGAGATGGTGGCCAAAACCGCTGGCTGAGCGCACCGTCACAAGGTGAAAAGAACGCTGTGCACCCCCCATCAGCACTGCTACACTGTCTAAATTAAATGACAGTTTAAGTGTCTTTTTTATATGAATATCGCGGAATCTGCGTTTCGTTCATTGGAGACAGCTGACCCCAGACCCACCGCACTGGTTATCGGTACGGGGTTTGGCGGTCTCGCTTCTGCCATCCGGTTGGGCGCTAAGGGCTATCGGGTCCATATGCTCGAGAAATTGGATGCGCCCGGCGGCCGCGCATATGTTTACCATCAAGATGGCTTCACCTTCGACGCCGGCCCTACGATCGTCACCGCACCCTTCTTGCTGGAAGAACTATGGGCGCTGTGCGGTAAGCGCTTCGCCGATGATGTTGAACTCAAACCCATGGACCCGTTTTTTCGACTGCGTTTTGACGACGGCCGCATTTTTGACTACTCCGGCGATAAGGCACGCAACATTGAACAAATCAAAAGTTACAACGAAGCCGATGCCGAGGGCTACGAGCGTTACCTAAAGGCCAGCGAGGAACGTTACAAAGTCGGCTTTGAAGGATTGGTCGATAAGCCCTTTGATTCTTTGCTGGCACTATTTAAGTTCATGCCGCAGCTCATTCGGCTCCGGGCTGATCGGAGCGTCTATAGACTGGTGTCGCGCTACATACGTGATCCACAGCTTCGCATGACGATGAGCTTTCACCCGCTGCTGATTGGCGGCAATCCCTTTTCGGTCACCAGTGTCTATACCCTGATTTCATATTTGGAACAGCGATTTGGCGTTTGGTCAGCCATGGGTGGTACCGGCAGCATCGTCAAAGGCATGGCCGGACTCATTGAAGGCCAGGGCGGCAAGATCGAATGCAATGCGGAAGTCGAGGAGATTTTGATCGACGAAGGGGAGGTGCGCGGCGTGCGACTGGCGGATGGTCGAACACTGCACAGCGATCTCGTGGTCTCCAACGCTGATGCAGCCTGGACTTACCGGCACCTGATCAAGGCGGAGCATCGCAAGCGATGGACAGATCGCAAAATCGACCGCTCACATTTCTCCAACGGACTCTTTGTCTGGTACTTCGGCACTAAGGGAAAGTACTCCGACGTACCGCACCATTCTGTGATTCTGGGACCGCGCTACAAAGGCCTGCTGGACGATATCTTCAAGCGCAAAGTGCTGGCTGATGACTTCAGCCTCTACCTGCATAGACCGACCGAGACGGACCCTTCGCTCGCTCCAGAGGGCTGCGATACGTTTTATGCGTTGGCGCCGGTGCCGCACCTCGATGCGGATGTAGATTGGCCCACGTATGCCGAGACGTTCAAAGAGCGGATCTGCCAGCGACTGGAAGAGACCATGCTGCCCGGCCTGCGCGACCGTATCGTCACATCAAGATTGCTGACACCACCGGATTTCCACGACCGGCTGAACTCGGTCAAAGGTGCCGCCTTTGGCTATGAGCCGCGGATTACACAAAGCGCC
>CALKHC010000070.1 GCA_938091425.1 uncultured Luminiphilus sp.
CCAGACAGGGAGGGACGCATCATCGTTCCGCACACCCTAGTTTGGAATGGTGTGCGTTGGCACGTCAGGGCATGGTGCGAAAAAAATCAAGATTATCGGGACTTTGTATTGAGCCGCTTTAGGGGAGAGCCGGAGGTGATCGGCCGCTCGGAGAGGAGCGTTGAGGCTGACCGGGATTGGCAACATCGTGTTGTCGTTGAGATGATACCGGATCCTAGATTGTCGCCAGAGCAGCAGGCCGTCATCGCACATGACTTCGGCATGAGCAATGGAGAATGGCGGCTCAGTATTCGCGCAAAACTGTTGCCGTATGCGTTCAAGTTACTTCAAATAGACCCCAAAAACCTGAACGAAGACCCCAAAGGCCAGCAAATCGTCGTCCGGAATCTGGCTGAAATTAAGGACTGGTTGCTCCCCTAAAGGTCGATCACCGAGTCCCCGCGTTCCTGCGACGCTTTGACGTCTGCCTCATCAAAGATTTTGGCATTCGGGGTTTTTTTCCCGTCTGCAAATAACGATGGATGGCCTCCTGAGCCTGAAGTATTTGCCCAGACTGTGCCCTGGGCACAAGCTTATTGCTCTGCGCTCGATCCAACACCCTAGCTTTTGTATTGTCGTGCCACTGCTGGTCCAGTATGTCCTGCAGTTGTTGCTGGATCAGAGGGTCTTTGATGGGACACAAGACTTCCACGCGATAATCAATGTTGCGCGTCATCAGATCAGCTGACCCCAGAAGGTACTCTGGCTCGCCTTTGTTGTGGAAAACATACAGACGAGGGTGTTCAAGATAGCGATCGATAATGCTGATTGCCTGAATATTCTCTGAGACACCTTTTACCCCAGGCAAAAGAGAGCACATGCCGCGCACGATAAGCCTGATCTCAACCCCTGCCCGACTGGCCTCGTACAACTTCAAAGTGAGCTGGCGATCAACCAAATTGTTGCACTTCAGCGTCATCATCGCGCGATAGCCTCGCCGCGCGTGTTCAATCTCCCGGTCAATCCTCTCCACCAGCCCCGGTCGTGAACTGTGTGGCGACACCAAGAGCGCGCGATATTTGGGGAGCCGATAATTAAACTTCAGAAAGTCGAACACTGCCGCGACATCCCGCCCGATCTCCTGATCAAACGTCAGCAGTGAAAAATCGGTGTAGAGACGCGCAGTTTTTTCATTGAAATTGCCCGTGCCAATATGGCTGTAGTAGCGGGTTTCTCCCGATTCGCGGCGCTCTATGGAAAAAAGCTTGCAATGCACTTTCAGCCCCGGAATACCAAAAATCACCTCCACACCAGCCTCGGTCAGACGATGCGCCATCTCAATGTTGGCTTGCTCATCAAAACGAGCCGCCAACTCGACAACAGCCGTCACCCGCTTGCCATTATGCAAAGCATTGATGAGTGCCTCAGCAACACGTGAGTTTTTTGCTGTCCGGTATAAACAAATTTTGATCGATGTCACAGCTGGATCTAGGGCCGCGGTCTTCAAAACATCGACAATGTAGTCAAAGGGGTGATAGGGAAAATAAAGCAACACATCCCGCTCACGTATCACCTCAAAAATGCTCTCAGGATCATCGAGGTCGGGCAAATTGATCCGCGTGTGAGGCCGAAACTCGAGTGACTTGCCGCCGGGGTTCGGGAAAGACAAAAAATCTTTGGAGTTATGGTATCGCCCTCCGGCGATCATGCTGTCATAACGACCGAATCCAAAACTTTTGCGCAGAGCATTTAACAGTGCATCAGGCATCGTCTTGTCATAAACAAATCTGACCGCATCTGCTCGCCTGCGCTGCTTAAGGCTGGTCGCCATTTTCGCGATCAAGCTCTCGTTGATGGACGGATCTAGCTCCAGTTCCGCATCTCGAGAAAACTTGAAGCAGAAGGCATCCACCTTTGTGATATCAAAGACGCCCCTGAACACCTGAGGCAGACATGCCCGGATAATGTTATCCAGCGTGATGTACACCGTGCCGGTCCGTCGACCTTTGTGGCGCGGAATCTCGATAAAGCGGCCCAATTGCTCCGACGGAACTTCCAGCACAGCAAAATGATCCTTACCGGGTGTTTTGATCATCACCGCCAAATAGAGGGACTCGTCGGCCAAATTGGGAATAGCAAGCGATTCGTCTAGCAGGATGGGTTCCAGTTCCGGCAACACCGTATCCCTGAAGTATCGCGCGACAAAGTCGGCCTGACCCTCGTCCAGCTGTCTTTCATTAATTAAGAAAATCTTGGCTTTTTGAAGCTCGCGCATCAACTCGATGTAAATCGTGTCGAATTCTTTTTGCAGCGCGACCACCCGCTTCTGAATACCTTGCAGAAGATCTTTCGCCGCCTGCCGCTCGGCGCCGGATGAGACACTGATCAAGCGGCGAACCTCTGCCACCCGCACGCGGAAAAATTCGTCGAGGTTGCTGGAAAAAATGCCTAGATATCGCACACGCTCAATCAGAGGTACCGAAGGATTCCTGGCCTCCTGGAGTACGCGGGCGTTAAAGGACAACCAGCTGAGCTCTCTGGGAAAGAACAGCCGCTTGTCGAGATCAGCCCAGCGTTTGGTTACTGATTTCTGGCTCATAGGAACAATTCGCTCTGAGTTTCAGGCCAACTGACCGGCTGACCCTACACGTAATCCCGTGTCAGCTTCCACCCCAACCGTGCTCAGCTAAAAAGCGTATCACCGCCTCTGCACAGGACTCAGGTGATTGCAGAGGCAACAAGTGTCCACCGGGTAAAACCTCGCTTGTGATGTGCTCGTTCAAACTTGTGACCTCCCGAAGAGTCTTCTTGCTCAACACATCGGAGGATGCCCCAGCGATGATATGCATCGGGCATTTTAACCTTTGCAAAGACGGCTTCATCCGTGGCACAGATCGATAGATGCAGGCCTCCCAGGCTCCCGAGTGGCGCAGCGAGACCGAGCCGTCGGCCTCTTCAACATGCCCAGCCATAACGTAGTCCATCAGCACCTCATCCCGCACTGCAGAAAATACGCGCTTTGCACGATAAAACTCAAAAGCCTGATCATGACTATCAAAGTGATGCGGCCGCCCCAGCGCACGCCGGATGATCGGCATGCCATTAGGCCTGAGGCGATTGAAGATCAGCGACCAAAACCAAATGTTGTCTGGGATGATCACCGGGTCTAACCCAATGATGCCCAGAAACAGCTCTGGTCTCCGCGCGGCTGCCAGCACGCCTGAGGCCGCACCCATTGAGTGACCTATCAGCCACACGGGGCCGTCTGCATCGGCCTCGACCCGCTTGATTACATCCGAGGCATAGGTCTGCCAAGACAAGAATTTTGGTGCCGGCCCACTGACTATCAAGGGCCTGTGCTCGTGAGTAGCAACGTGCATGCCCAGCTGAGATTCAAGCGTTGCTAGCAAGCACCGGTAAGCACCTGGCGGATACCCATTCGCGTGGGCAAACATTACAGAAGACATAAACAGCGTGAGGTGCCTATTGAGGGGGGCGGAAGTCTAACCGAACAGCCATAATTTTTCCGGCTTAACCCGAACGAACCCCACTTCATCGCAGTGACATCGCCGCCGCCGCTCGCGAGCCGGCAAAATGACGCCGGTTAGCTACACTGGGGAGGCGAGGCGGCAGGGCCCGCTCCCGATAAACGGCTACAGACCCACTAACAATGGATAAATAACATGAGACAACAACTTTTAAAGCGGTTTTTCTCGATAGCCACAGCCACAGTTGCGCTGCAGGCAAGCATGGCTATGGCAAGCGGCGCGCTGGAAAATCCGGCAGCCGGGTCAACGCAATCAGGCATTGGCATGTTTTCTGGGTGGAACTGTGACGCAGAAGTCATCGAGATGCAGTTTGCAGACGGTAGTAAAAGTATCGCCGCAGCCGGAACCGCACGAGGGGACACGGCGAGCATTTGTGGTGACTCCGACAACGGCTTCGGCTTGCTCTATAACTTCAACAATCTGGGATCAGGAGAGCACACGGTCATCGCACTCGCCGATGGGGTAGAGTTTGGCCGCAGTACTTTT
>CALKHC010000071.1 GCA_938091425.1 uncultured Luminiphilus sp.
CATACATCAGCATGTTTTGCATGTAGTAATTGGGTCGCAGAAAGGTCCAGTCTATGCCTAGCGAAGCAATGTGCTGCTCGGTGTCGTAGTGGTTCTTGGGCAAGGTCGCAGTGGCATCCGGCGCCGCCTCCATCGAGGACACTTTCACCAAATGCGATACACCGGCATCGGCGGCAAGGCTGGCGAACTGACGTTCCAGTTTGGACTGGTCCGGGTGGTTACCCATCACGATGAGCGCGCGGCTAATGCCCTGCAACGCCTGCTCGATGACACCGGTATCATTGAGATCACCTTGCACGATTTCCGCCGCATCAGGATCGAAAGCCACCTTGTCGGGATCTCTGACCAGGGCTCTGAAGGGTACGTTCGCTCGCGCCAGCGCTTTGGCGGCTGAGGAACCGACGCGCCCCGTGGCGCCCGTTAATAAAATCATGTTTCCCCCCATTCCGGTCAGCGCCCAGTTTGCGTCACGGCGCTTAATTTGCGTCGCTGTGGTGCGGATCAGTACAGTGGCAGGTCACAGCATTGCAGGCGCTACCAGCGCCTCACAACAATACGCTCGCTTGGGACCATAACATGCCCCGATCAAAGCCAATTGCGGACGACTCACGACGCGGAGCGCAGCGGAGTTCTGCGCTTCTTCTCCCTGTGCTGATTGCGGGATCCTGCCTGTCGGGCTGCTCAACCGAGCCCGCGAATTTGCAGGCCGAGCTTTACCCAGAGGACCGGCAGCCCTACTTCAAGACCTGCATTGCGCGGCTCGACGGCACCTACCATGAGCGGGAATTACAAGCGCATCGATTCCTCAATGTCTACGACGAACCCACGCCGGATCAGGGCCCGATCACCGACGGTTGCGTTGTCCGTGAATAAGGATTGTATTGCGCCGGTGAAGCGTCGCGCGGGGTTTTCGCGCTGCGGTCGTTATCGTTACTGGCTGCGAAGAGAATGGGACAGCACCCTGCCCCAATGCGCGTTCATTGGCCTGAACCCGTCTACCGCCGATGCACAAACCGATGATCCGACACTGAGACGGTGTATGGGGTTCGCGCGTCAGTGGGGATATGGATCCCTCCTGCTGGTGAATCTCTTTTGCTTCCGTGCCACCGACCCTACCGTCCTCTCCAAGGTAGCCGACCCTGTCGGGCCGGGCGCTAACCGTTGGCTGCGGCGGGCGGGCACCGAGTCGCAACTGCTGGTAGCAGCCTGGGGCAACGGCGGGCAGTTGTTTGAGAGGAACTGCAGCATTGCCCACCTGATCCACCATGCCCAGTGTCTCGGCGTCACCGCTCAGGGCATGCCGCGGCACCCGCTTTATTGCCCTAAACGCTCGCGGCTTATCCCCTATCACCTCCTCGGCTGACATCACGACTCGCTGGGGCTTACCCCGCTTGCTGACTATCAAGACTCGCACTCACCATTTTTGACAAATGCTCACTCCATCCGACCAATGCCATCCTTTCCGGTCGAATCGCTGGTTCTCGGTTTTCATTTGATTATCCTAAATGGCCGGGGCGAAGGACTGCCTCACGAGACCCACTGGGGGAAATTTGACTTAACACGGACGTTGATATGAAAAATGCTTTCAGTTCAGACCAGCACAACAACACTGATTTTCCGCTCTACCTGCACAAGGTGCCCAGGCATCATCGACCAGAATCAGGAAATCCCTGGGACTCTCTCGAGCGCGGCTCGCAACGGCCGCTGCCCGAGGTACCCGCGGAACTCTGCATTCGCATCACAGACCAGGCACCCCATGAGCTGTCGCGCACCACGCTGTGCGTAATCGATCTGCTGCTGAACGGGGATCTGCTCAGGCTTCGTTCGGAAGAAGTCGCCGATACGCTCCACATTAGCCCGACCACACTGCGCCGCCGGCTGCGAGCTAACGGTACCAATTACCAAAGCATCCTCGATCATGTGCGTCGGCAACGGTGCACGGTGATGCTCGAAAAAAGGTGGTTACCCGGCAAATGCGTCGCATGGGAGCTCGGCTACGCTGAAGTGAACAGCTTTTATCGCGCGTTCAGGCGTTGGACAGGTCACAACTACAGCGACCTCAAACAGCTCTATATCTAGCCGAGGGCCATCGTCGGACAGCTAACCGCTATCAATCGCTATACACAAAGGTGCGCCGGACAAGCCCTTCAGACTGTTGCTTGCTGCAGCGCCCGATCATCCAGACGGACTGCATGATGGCGCAGAGTTGTCACCATAGCCGGCCAAAGGAATCGGTTCACTGGCGTGTCGCCGCACCTAAGCTTGGCTTTTTATCTCGGAGCGCTCGAGATATCCAAACCATGAATAGACCTGATAGCCCACCCATTCGTGGATGGCTCGGGTCGATCGAGACAGGCGCTCCGCAGTGGGCAACCAACCGGGGACTGGGCCAACCAGAAGCGGTGTCTGATGGTCTGTGGCGACCGCGGTGACCATAAACCCCTGGGCGGCAAATACCGCTGACGCGCGCCGCATGTGGCTAGCACTGGTAACCAGCAGAATGTGATTGATGCGCTGTCGCTCGAGCAGTGCCTGCGTGTACTGCGCGTTTTCCCGAGTCGTGCGACTCTCGGCCTCCTGCATCAGAACTGCTTCCGGGATGCCGAGCGCTCTGAGCTTTTGAGCCATCAGCGCAGACTCAGGCAGTCCGCCCGGCAGCGTGGTGCCGCCCGATAACACCAGCAAGGGCGCCTTTTTGGATTCATACAGCGTTGCCACACGCCAGAGGCGATCAGCGGCCTGATTGAAATCGCCACCCTGACCGAAGCGGGACTCACCGGTGACCGCGCCCCCCAAAACCACGATCGCCTCGGCTGTGGGCAGCTCTTCATCGGCAAAGGCAGGATAGGCCGCTTCAAGCGGGCTTAATAAGGCAGTCGCGCCCCATTCCGTGGCACAAAAATACAGCCACACTGTTGCCATGAGCGTCAGGCCATTCGCCCGGCCAGCCGCACCCCGTATACGCAAAAGCATCGCCAACACGAGCAACAGCAGGCAAAAAGAAAGAGGGTAAACCAGCAGTGAAAGAATTTTGCTGAGTAGTAGCACCCGTCAGCCGCCGAAAGGGTGTCTCAGGAGGATTGTCTCCTCACGATCGGGGCCGGTGGAGATAATATCGATAGGCGCGCCAACCAGCTCCTCGAGCCGGCTGATATAGGCCTGGGCATTGGCAGGCAGCGCACCCAGAGCTTTCAGGCCCAAGGTGGATTCGCTCCACCCCGGCAGCGTCTCGTATACCGGCCTCAAATTCTCGTAGTCCACTGCATCAACGGGGTTGGCCACCGTCTCACCCGAGTCATCGGTATAGCCCACGCAGACAGAGATTTCCTCCAACCCATCCAGTACGTCGAGCTTGGTCAGACACAGGCCCGATACCGAGTTGATGTTCACCGCCGTGCGCAAAGCCACGGCGTCGAACCAACCGCAGCGTCGGGGACGTCCGGTCGTGGCGCCAAATTCGCGTCCCCTCTCGGCCAGTCGGAGGCCGGTCTCATCAAATAGCTCGGTCGGGAAAGGCCCAGAGCCGACCCGCGTGGTATACGCCTTGGTGATACCGAGCACGTAGTCCAAAAACAGCGGGCCAAATCCCGACCCCGTCGCCGTGCCGCCTGCCGTGGTATTAGAACTCGTGACGAAAGGATAGGTGCCGTGATCGATATCGAGCAGGGAACCCTGTGCTCCTTCGAACAATAGGCGCGCCTGCGTCTTGCGGAAGTCGTGCAGTAACGAAGTCACATCCGCCATCATCGGCATAAGACGTTCGCCATGGGCCAGTGCCTCGTCGAGTACCGCTGAAGCTTCCAGCGTGGCCACACCGTAATAGTGCTCCAGCACATGATTGTGATAATCGAGTACTTCTTCGAGGGCCGCAGCGAATCGCGCCGGGTCGCGCAGGTCGCCCAGCCGCAGCGCCCTGCGCGCTGCCTTGTCTTCATAGCATGGACCAATACCGCGGCCCGTCGTGCCGATTTTGTTTTCTCCCCGCCGTGCCTCGCGAGCCTGATCAAGCGCCACATGGTAAGGCAGGATCAATGGGCAGGCGGCAGAGATCTTGAGCCGGTCTTGCACGGGTACGCCACTGGCCTCTAGCGTATCGATCTCCTCGAGCAATGCCTCGGGCGAGAGAACCACACCATTACCGATCAAACATTGCACGCCCGCGCGGAGCACGCCCGATGGGATCAGGTGCAGCACCGTTTTTTCCCCACCGATCACCAAGGTATGGCCAGCATTGTGGCCACCCTGAAAACGCACCACCGCATCGGCCTGCTCAGTCAGCAAATCAACAATCTTGCCCTTACCCTCATCGCCCCACTGGGTGCCAAGGATGACCACGTTATGACTCACGAGGAGCTACCCCCTTCGATGATCCACTCGCCGTCGCTCAATACCAGTCGCTCCGCATTGGGTAAATCGACGCCGGGGGCAATATTCATGACCACTGTCCGACCCGCTGATCTCAGCGCATTCACCGCAGCCCTGAGCGCGGCATTATCCGACTGTGGCGCAATGACGGGAAGATCCGCTGCCTCACTACACTGCGCATCGTCGACCAATGCCTTGAGGTCTATTGCGAACCCCGTCGCCGGCCGGTCACGGCCAAAGACAGCGCCAATGTTGTCGTAACGACCCCCTTTCGCCACCGCTGACCCACGACCCTCCAGATAAACGGCAAAGACCAAACCCGTGTGGTATCGAAAGCCACGAAGCTCCGTTAAATCCACGTATACACCGACGTTAGGAAATGCCTGCTGAACCCTGGCCAATACGGCATCGAGTTGATCAAGCGCTGCCATGACCGCCGGCTCATCTGGAAAAGCCGCTCGGGCCGAAGCCAGAACATCAGGAGAGCCGTGCAATGCGACCAGTTGGGCCAGTCGCTCGGACTCTCTCGCAGGCATTGAGGCTGACAACCGCTCAATATCCGGGGCGGACTTTCTTTGCAGTGCGTCAAACACCTGGTTTTCTAAATCAGGATCGAGATCCGCGCCTGAGAAAAGCGCATCGTAGATCCCGATGTGGCCGATATCGAGGGTGAGGGGCCGATTAACGCCCGCACACTCAAACGTCGACAGCATGAGAGCAATGATTTCGCTATCCGCCTCAGTAGCGCTGCTGCCAAAAAGTTCAGCGCCGAGTTGAATCGGCGCACGTCCGCTGATCACGGATTGCGGGGTGCTTTGCAGTGTCGAACCGGCGTAGCACAGCCGCGTCACGCCCTCCTCGGCCAAACTGTGGGCATCCATTCTGGCTGTCTGGGGCGTAATATCGGCTCTCACGCCAAGCATTCTGCCGCTCATCTGGTCAGTGAACTTGCAGGTCACCAGATCGAGGTCGGCGCCTAGGCCAATTAACAGTGAGTCGGTAAATTCGACCAATGGCGGGATGACATAGCGATACCCCCACGAGGCGCATTGGTCTAACAGGCGGCGTCGGAGGGCCTCCAACTGTCCCGCGCGTTCCGGCAACAGCTCGTCAATACCCTCTGGCAAAAGCCAGCGATTTTCAGTGGTCATCGTGTCATTCCGCCAGGATGTAGTGCCGCAAAAGGCGCTCGACAAAAGAATACCACAGGGGAGCGGGACTGAGCCCGGGCGCGACAGCCGCCCGGACTTTTTTCAGGTCAGATCAGTCGCGGGAATTAGGATCCCTAAGGTACTTGAAAAACTCACTGTCGGGCTGCAACAGCATCACGTCGCCACCCGCATTGAAGGTTTCACGATAGGCCTGGAGGCTCCGGACAAAGGAATAAAACTCAGGATCCTGATTAAAGGCATCGGCGTAAATCCGGGTCGCCTCGGCATCCCCGTTACCTCGCACAATTTCAGCGTCCCGGAATGCGTTTGCTTCGATCACCGTCACCTCTCGGTCGGCCGCTGCGCGAATACCCTCCGCCAATTCCTTACCCTCTGATCGGAGCTCCCTCGCTTCTTTCTC
>CALKHC010000072.1 GCA_938091425.1 uncultured Luminiphilus sp.
AGCGCCACGTTGGGGCTCAGACCGGCTACGCCTGACGTTGTCAGGTTAGGAGTGGTTGATGCCACACCACGGATATACATAGTGCTCTGGCCAGGACCCGCACCACCGGCTGACACATTGGGCAGCTCGATCAGGTAGTCAGAGAAGTTCGACACGCCACGCTGGTTCAAAGACTCTTCTGTGAGCGCCGACACGGCAACGGGAACGTCTTGAAGACTGGCTTCTTGTTTGGTTGCGGTCACGACCACTTCTTCGAGTTGCGCGTGGACTGGACTCGACACCAGCGGCAGTAGCGCTACACCGAGCGCGGCCGCCAATGGCGTGCGTTGAAAACGATTGGGATGAGACATACGGGCTACCTTTTTTCTCATGGCTTTGAAAAGTGTTTATTTTTTGAAAACTACAGCAACGTAGGCTACCCGTTATAAACGTTGCCAGCAAACGGAAAACTTGTTTCAAACAAGGCTTTCTGGGGTCTTTTGACAGGCTTCAGGTACACTCTGCCCACGCCTGATGTATGAGCCCGATATGACCCAGCACAACCCACGCCGCTTCACCATCGATAAAGCGGTGTTCTTTCCCGCAATGATTCTGCTCTTTGGCGCCATTTTGATGGTGCTGACCATACCCGAGAAAGGCAGCAATCCTTTTGCTGGGCTTCAGGCGGTGATTGTTGATACCGCAAGCTGGTTCTATGTCTTTATCGTGACGCTAATTGCTGTGATCGTCGTTTATCTTGCGGTATCTCGCTATGGAGACATCAAGTTGGGCCCCGACCATGCAGAGCCGGCTTACAGCTATATCTCGTGGTTCGCGATGTTGTTTTCCGCGGGTATCGGCATTGGCATGATGTTTTATGGTATCGCCGAGCCTGTCATGCACTTTATGGCGCCGCCGACTGGGCCCGGGGTCACGCCGGCTGCCGCCACCGAGGCGATTCAGATCAGCTATTTTCATTGGGGCTTCAACGCCTGGGCGATCTACGCCATCGTTGCGCTTATTCTCGCCTACTTCGCTTACCGGCATGAACTGCCCCTGACATTGCGCTCCGCCTTTTACCCCCTCATTGGCGAGCGTATTTATGGGCCTATTGGTGCATCGGTTGATGTCTTCGCGGTGATCTGCACCACCTGTGGCATTTCCGTCAGCCTCGGTCTGGGTGTGCTGCAGATCAACACCGGCTTTAATTACCTGTTCGGCTTGCCGATCGATGTCTGGGTGCAGGTCGGCCTGATTTTCGCCACCATGGCGCTGGCCACGGTCTCGGTGGTTCTGGGGCTAGATACGGGCATCAAGCGCCTGTCTGAAATCAATATCGTTCTGGCGATGTTGCTATTGTTGCTCATCCTGCTGACGGGCCCAACGGCTCTGCTTCTCGCGGGCACCCTCCAAAATTTTGGCGCCTACGTGGCGGGCCTGGTTCCTCGCACACTGGATATGTATGTTTATGAGCCGACCGATTGGTTTGGCGGCTGGACCATTTTCTATTGGGGGTGGTGGATCAGCTGGGCGCCTTTTGTGGGGGTTTTCGTCGCGCGTATCTCCCGTGGGCGAACGATCCGAGAGTTCCTTGTCGGCGTGACGCTGGTGCCCACACTGTTTATTTGTTTGTGGATGGGCGTTCTGGGCGGCAGCGCCCTCGAGCTCATCACCAATCAAGGGTTTGAGGAACTGGGCGCGGCGGTACAGGAGAATCCGGCTGTGGGGCTATTCCGGTTTCTAGAGTACCTGCCTGCGACCGAGGTGTTGAGCGTCATCTCACTGGTGATGATCGTGATCTTCTTTGTCACCTCAGCCGATAGCGGTGCGATGGTGCTCAACATGCTGAGCGCAAAAGGGGTAGATAACACCCCCGCCCTGCAGCGCACTCTTTGGACGATGGTGATCGCGTTAGCCGCGTCACTGCTCCTCCTCGGCGGCGGGTTGCAGGCGCTACAGACCGCGACGATCGCCAGCGCACTGCCCTTCGCGATCGCCATGCTTGGTGCGTTCTGGGGTTTTGGTAAAGCCATCGTGGCTGACGGCGCCAAGCGCCAGGCACAATCGATTCATGCACCACCCGTGATGGCGGCAGAGGGCTGGCGCGATCGTCTTCGGCTCCTGTTGGATTATCCGGATGACCGGACGGTGCAAACGTTTCAACGCAATGCCGTGCAGGCTGCGATGCAGTCGTTTGCCAGTGAATTGGCAGAGCGCGGCGTGGCGGCGAGAGTCGTGGCGGAAGATGATGCCCTCTCGGTCAGGCTGGAGGTCTCCCATGGCGACGAGGTCGACTTCATCTATGAGGTGAGGGCAAGTCATCACCCGCTGCCCGATGCTTCGATTGGCGTGGCTGATGGTAGTGCTGAGGCTGGAGGCTTCTTCCGCGCTGAGGTGCACCTAGCGGAGGGCGGACAGGACTACGACGTGATGGGCTGGTCTCAGGAGCAGATCATCGTCGATATTCTCAACCAGTATGAAGACCACCTGCATTTCCTGCACACAGTCAGGCAGTAGGTCGGCTATTTACTGAACAATCGAGACCGGTCACTGAACAATTGAGACCGGTTACTGAACAATCGTGACCGGGTGAATTGGCGCCTTGGTCCGATCCGGGTTGATCTCCAACATGCGGGGAATCATGGCATTGAGCGCTGCCTGTCGGTTCTCCGGCGCCGGGTGTGTGCTGAGAAACTCTGCGGGCCGCTCGTCGCTAAGGTCCCCCATTTTTTGCCATAGCGTGACGGCGGCTTCAGGGTCATAACCCGCTTTGGTGGCCACGATCATACCCATGACATCCGCTTCGTTTTCAGCCTCACGGCTGTTGGGGAGCGTGAGCGCTACGTTGGCCAGCACCGCGGCGCCGGCCACTGCGGCGCCACTGTTATCGGATGCTGCGCCAATGACTGCCACCCCTGCGGCCGTTGCCATGGCTCGCGACATCCGCTCTGCGGTGTGGTTGGCGAGCGCGTGAGAAATTTCGTGGCCCATAATTTGCGCAAACTCATCGTCGGTGAGTTCGAGTTGATCAAATAGCCCCGTGTACACCGCCATGCGACCCCCCGCCATGCACCAAGCGTTGACGGTCTCAGTGTCATCGACAATGGCTACGCTCCATTTCCAATCCGCGCTTGTGGGGAAGTCGGAGACGGCGATCGATACCAACCGTCCCGTGATCCGCGCGACCCTCGCGACCGTCAAGGGATCCCCCACCAGTTTGTCCTCGTCGTTCAACTGCCGGACGGTATCGAGGTACGCAGCCTCTGACTCGATAATCGCTGCATCGGGGGAGATAATAATGAACTGGGGGCGTCCTGTCGGACTCACTGCACAGCTCGATAGCAGCACCCAAACGGCCAAAATGGCCGAGTGTTTGGCGCGTGTGATGATTTTGCCGCGGCCCACTAGTCAGCTCCTTCTGATCTCACTGTTATAGTCAGACAACCTAGCGAATGCCGTGTTCCATCGTTTCGGTATTTATCACGCTAACGTTCGTCACGCCTGAGCATCTCTCTTTGGTGGCAGTATCATCCCGGCTCCGACTCGGCGCCTGCCGTGACGCGCAACAAGCCGCGATACACGCCTCGCGCATTCGACTCGCCGGTGATCACCCTATAAACATCCTCGCTAATCGGCAGACTGATGCCTTTTTCCCGCGCTAGTTCAATTACGGTTGGCGCACTTTTTACGCCCTCTGCCACCATGTGCATGCTGTCGATGATGTCCTCGATCGAACGGCCTTTTGCCAGCTCCATGCCGACATGGCGGTTCCGACTCTGCGGGCTGGTACAGGTGGCGATCATGTCACCCATGCCCGCTAGGCCAGCAAACGTCTCAGCTTTGCCGCCGAGTACCTCACCGAACCGGCTCATCTCGGCAAGCCCGCGGGTAATGAGCGCGGCGCGTGTGTTATCACCTGCGCCCAGACCATCGCCCATGCCTACCGCAATGGCAATAATGTTTTTCAACACGCCCCCCAGCTCGCAACCGATGACGTCCTGATTGGTGTACACCCGGAATAGGCCCACGTTCAGGATGGGCTGCAACGCGAGGGCAGCGTCGTGCTCCTCGAGGGCCAGCACACTGGCCGCTGCCTGGCCTGTGACAATCTCGCGGGCAAGATTGGGTCCGGTCAACACCCCCGGAATGCAGTGCGGCGAGACTTCGCGGATGATTTCGGTCATGCGCATCCGACTGCCCTTTTCCAACCCTTTGCTCAAACTGATCACGGGAATATCCCGTGGCATATTGGGCAGGGCGTTGATCAGTACTTCGCGAAAGTGGGTACTGGGGACGGCGATCAATACGGCATCGGCGCTGTTAACCGCGACGTGAAGCGCTGTCGTGGCGGTCAGCTTTGGGTGCAGTGTGGCGTCCGCCAGGTAGCGGGTGTTGGTGTGGTGTTGGTTGATCTCGTCCGCGATCTGCGCATCGCGCGCCCACAGCACAACGTCGCATTGGCGGCTGATCACCGAGGCGGTGGTGGTGCCCCAGGAGCCCCCACCCAGCACGGCGATCTTAGAGCGTTTCACGGGCAACGTCCCTCAGGGTACTGGCGCCGCGGTCGGCAATGCTCAGAGCGCGAATCACCTCAAGGCGTCGAATCAGCTGATTCAGTGCCTCTGCCTGACGCGACCGCCCTTCAGCGTTGTCCACCAGGCCGCGACTCACCAGCATTTTCCACGCGTTGGCAAAAAGCAGTTTTCCAATTGAGGCCTCGCTGCTGATCCTGCGCTGCAAGTATGCCTGCTTGCCATAGCTCATGCACCGCTCGATAAAGGCCTCCTTCTCTATCGGCTCTCCGTCTGAGTGGCGGATCAGAATGTCTGTGCCAATGCTGTAGGCCTCGGCAAAAATGGTCAGCGCCACATGTCCCAGTTTGGGCGACAGTCGATTCATGATCAGTCGCGCATTGTCGTGGTTCTCGCTCAGCAAGGCCTGCCAGTCGGGCTCGTTACGGCATAACTCGGCGTCGATCTGCTGCTCGAATAACTGGGTGTCGGGATAGAAGAACTCGAATTTGAAGAGATCTCGTAGCTCTTGCACCTCGGACCAGAAATGCTCGAGTGATGCGCTACTGTCTCGTCGCTCACTGACAGCGAGCAGCGCCAGTTCTGCAACGGCGCCGGTCAGAAAGAAATGCACAATCGTATTGCGATAGAAGCTGGCGATGGGCGCCTGACCCTCAGCGATGCCGAAGACCGTCTCCAGCCCCCCCTCAAAACGCGTGATGATGCCCTCTTCCATCATGTTGGCCAGCAGGCTGCCCATCTCCTCGGCGTAATTGAGGTTGAAGTCTGGCGACAGCCTCACGCCCCGAGCGTTAGCCCACGCGGTCATCACCGAGACCTCTTTGACGATTTCCGGCTCGGTTAACGCTCGCGGAAAGGCGCCTAATAGTGCCGTGGAGACGACCGCCGGGAAGGTGGCGGGCGTGACGCGGTTGGCCTCCACTGCCACCTGAAACGCGATCTTCGAGATCGCCAACTCGTCTTCCGGATTCGGCGCCGCGTCAAGGCGAACGGGCTCTCCAAAGTCCACATGGATCCGGCCCATAGGGCGGGCGAGACTTTTCAGGTAGCGAACCATCCAGCCTACGGATTCGGGCGCCTTGGGCGTGCCCGACTGCTCGCGCGCATATTCCTCTGCGTCTCTGACGAGGTCATAGGAAACCGACACGGGGATAATGTGAATATCTCGTGACCCCGCGTGGTGTGCACCCTCCAGCACGTATTTCAGCAGCCCATATTTTGGAGGCATTAGCTTCCCCAGCCTTGAACGCGTGCCTTCAAAGGACCAAGTCATCGGGAAGCGCTTTTCCATTAAGTAGCCAATGTACTGCTTGAGGCTCAGCTTGTAGACCTCGTTGTCCTGAAAACTGCGACGAATGAAGATGCCGCCTGCCCGCCTCAGGAAGAATCCCAGAATCGGGATGTTGAGATTGGCACCGCCAAAGAAATGTGGCATCGGGAAGTCATTGTCGAACAGGAGTTTTGGGACCACGAATCCGTCGATGTAGGTTTTGTGTGTCCAGAGCAGGGCCGAAGGATAGTGACGCACAATGTGCCGTACGCGCTCGAGATCATTCGGGTCGTAGTGCAGCGTTTTTTCATAGCCCAGTCCCAGACAGATCCCACACAGCTTGGCCCATACATCGAGCCAAAAGCGGGTAGGTATCGAAATCATTTCCCGCAGGTACTCGCTGGCCTCTGCCCTTACCACTTTGGTGGGCTGCTCCCTGTCGTTGGCAATGCCCAGCAGGCCGGCCTTGAAAGCGCGGTTATTGCGAATGCTTTGGTGGACATAGCGAGGGACCTTATAGCGGCCGCCAATCAATTGACGCTCCGCAATGTCGATGACCACGGCCGCCTGCCTGGCCACAAACAGCGCGAAGTCCTCGGGCTCATTGACGCCTGACAATCCTGTCTTGGTCTGAAACCGCGCGGCCAGATCTTTGTTTCCGCCCGGCTCGCCAATAGTGAGGTGCACCCGCTCGGGGTTCAGTCGCGCGACACGATCAGCCAGCCAACTTGCGGGTCTGCGCTCTCCGCCGCGGAAGACATCGCGTAATCTGGGTCCGGTGCTGGTGCCTCTCTCGGTTTGTAACCACGACACTCTGAGCGGTGCCACCATGGCTTCCGGGTGTTGTTGAAGCGCCGTCGACAGTGCAGCCACATTCAACGTTTTGCGATCATCTCGCAAATCCAGCAACACGATCGTGTGATCAGAAGCCTGACTGTCGTGTAAGGCAATCCATTGTTCGAGCAGTTGTCGCTCGAAGCGTCGTGTTGTGTCGAGCACAAAGATGACCTGCTCGGCGGAGGAGGGCCAGGGATTTTTGGCAAGCTGTTCCTGCAGCGCAGTGGCGAGCCTCACTTAGTGCCTCGTGACCGGAGCCTCTGGATCGAAGCCATTCTGTGGGCTGGCTGACCGTGCCCCGTTGGGTCCGGCATCACGTTTGCTCCGACGTTTTGACACCACGTCCTCTTGCTCTTTTGCTTCGGTTGCGGACTTTTTGAACCCGGCTTTCCTCCGCCGGCCGCGAACCTCGGGCTTCAAATCATCGGGTGTATCGCGTCGCTCCTTGTCGGTCTCTTCTGCAGAGAGCTCTGGCTGACCCAGTGTTCTTAGGAATGTATTGCGAACGTCGGCAACATACTCATCGATGTGCGCAACAGACCAATCGGTGGTGTCTATTGCCGGAAGTACATCGACATGCACAGTGCCGCTGCGGAAAATCTTGTCTCCCTTGGGGGAAATGTCGCCAGAGTTGTGGATGACGACCGGCACGATGGGGACACCAGACTGAATCGCCACGTGGAAGCCGCCCTTTTTAAATGCACCTAGCTTCGGTGTTGGAGCACGGGTGCCCTCGGGCGCTATGACGAGACTTTTCCTCTCATCCTGCATCGCTTGCACCAGAGGCTTCATGGTTTCGATGGCCGCTTTCCTGTCGCTGCGATCAATAAACACCACGCCCGCCGCACCCATCAGAGGGCCGATGACAGGCAGGTTTTTCAGTTCCCGTTTGCCGACGCCCACAATATCCCGGCGAACTAAGCTGGCCATGATCAACATGTCTGCGTTGCTCTGGTGGTTGAACATGAAGATAGCCGGGCGCTGCTTCCAGAGGTGTTCGCGGCCTCGCACGTCCAGGTCCAATCCGATCAACGCACTGGCGGTCTCAGCAAACAGGGAAATCGAGAAGTTGATGGAATCCCGACGTGAACCACTCAAGGCATAAAGCGGCAGGCCCATCATGAAGCTTCCCACGAGCGAACCGGTTGCGGCCAGCGAGCGCACGACCTGAGCGCTAGTCGCGTTGCCCCGGCTGCTGAAGTCAGCCATCGACCAACCTTCCTCGCGGGCGATCCCTTTCAATTCACGATTTCCATTTAAGACAACCGGGCGCCCCGCCGTTTCCAGCAATTCAATGTCGTCGGTGCTGTCACTGTAGAAGAAGCAGTTTTCGAGATCGCTTCCCTGCTGCGTCGTGAAACGCTCGGCGGCGTGCACCTTGCCGATGCCAAAACAGGTGGGTTTCACTACGCCACCTGTGAATTGGCCATCTTCAACTTCGAGGTCGGTCGCATAAACGTGCTCAATGCCCAGGTCTCGCGCCGCGGGCAGTACTTGGTAGGGTGTGGCCGAGCTGATAATGGCGATGCTGTGACCGGCGGCACGGTGCGCTTCGATGAGTTTTCGCGCCTCGGGATAGATCAGTTTGGCAATTGCCCTCCGAAATAGTCGTTCGCTGTTGGCAATATAGTCCGCCTCTGAACGACCCGCGAGATATTGAGCGTGCACCGCCATCAGTGCCGAGAAGCCCAAGGACCCAATGCCAAAACGGGTTGCCGCTTGGGTCAGTTGCACCAGATCAGCGGGCGAGATCTCGCCCCGGGCTATTTGATCCTTTAGAAACGCGGTCGCGGAGTAGCCCGAGATGATGGTCCCGTCAAAATCAAAGACCGCGCAGGTCCTAGGGCCTCGCTCGGCGTCAGCAATGTTCTGTAATAGAGTGGAAAGTGACACGACAGACTCAACTTCGCGTATTCTGGGTAACAGGCAGTATGAGCACCTTACACGCCTGTCTGTGAGAGCTCCAAACGTAAAAAACCCACAAGCTTTGATGTTTTAACTCGATGCGGAAAACAGGGCATTGATCACGATGGATTATGGATTCATAACGTTGCTTCCTACCCTGCTGGTGCTCGGTCTGGCGATTTGGAGTCGCCGGACGCTTGAATCAGTGCTGGCGGGGGCATTGTTCGCCTTTTTCATCATGGAAGGGTTCGGTTTTCTCGATGCCATGGCTGAGGCAACGCTGGCCACGTTGATGACCGAGGATGTGGCCTGGGTCATGCTGGTGTGCGGTCTTTACGGCGGATTTATTGGCCTGTTGGTCAAGGGCGGCGGTTCCTATGCTTTTGGTCGGGCACTGATGAATCGGATCGAGACCAAGCGCGGCGGACTGCTTGCCACCTGGGGCCTTGGCCTAGTGATTTTCCTGGACGACTACCTGAATTCACTGACGGTGGGCGCGACCATGAAAGCGGTGACCGATCGCTTCCGCACCTCGCGCGCCATGCTCGCTTATGTCGTGGATTCAACCGCGGCGCCGCTGTGCTTACTGGTCCCTTTGTCGAGTTGGGGCGCTTATTTCGCCAGTCTGCTGGAGCAGAATGGTGTGGCGCCCGAAGGTCAAGGTCTGTCGGTTTTCATCCACACTATTCCTTACATGTTCTATCCCATCGTGGCGCTGCTGATTGTCCCGCTGGTGGCGATAGGTGCCATTCCTCTTTTGGGCGCGATGCGTCGGGCCGAAGCGCACGCCGAGAGCACGGGTGATCTCGGTATTTTCGAAGACGAAGCGTTGGCGGTGGAGGAGACCGCACGGGGCGGCATGAGTGTGTTCTTCCTCCCCATTATTGCGATGGTTTTCTTCACCGTATTTCCGAGCATCGATTTGCTTCGGGGTGTGATCGCCGGGATTCTGGTGACCTTTATCTACTATGCTCTGGTGCGCGTTATGCCTCTGGGCGAGTTATTCGATACTTGTATCGACGGTGTTAAGTCCATGGTGCCAGTGCTGGCGATGCTGCTGACGCTATTTGTTTTTGTGGAGGCCAATGATCGTCTGGGACTTACGCCCTATGTCATCGATGCGGTGTCTCCTTTTATGACTGCGCAGTTGTTACCGGTCGTGGTGTTCATCACCGTGTCACTGCTGTCGTTTACCACGGGATCCAATTGGGGTGTGATAGCCATCACCATGCCCATTGCTTTCCCGTTGGCGCAAACCTTTGAGGTCAGTATCCCGCTAGTGATGGGGGCATTGTTCTCGGCCAGCGGCTTTGGCTCCCATGCCTGTTTTTACTCGGATTCGACGGTGCTCTCCGCGCAGGGAGCCGGTTGCCGGACGCATGAGCATGCACTCACGCAGCTGCCCTATGCATTGTTGGGCGCGGCCGTCGCCGCTATCCTTTTCGTGGTGATGGCGTGAGAGCCGTCGCTCGGCTTTGCGCTGAGCGCTGCGGGGTGGGCCTATTTTTGGTCACCTCTTGAACGGCTAAGAGGTTAAGAGAAGAAAACATGATGAAGCGTCTGAAAACCCTGTGGCTTCGCAATCAGATCAAGCCGATCGCAGCGGGGCGAGCCATGCGAGAGTTGCTGAAGAACCCTGATGACACCACGCAGGTGTTCCACATTATTGAAGCGCTCAAGGGCGACAGCTTAGGCGCCGCGGTGAGGCGCTTGAGATCCAGTGAGCGAGGTCGTGCATTACTGCAAAAAAAGCCGGACATCGTTAGCAAGCTCAATGACCGCGAGTGGTTATTGGGCCTGCCACCCGGGAGCGTGGGGCGCGCCTATTACGATTTTGTGCACGCGGAGGATTTGTCAGCAGATGGCTTGATCGCCTCCAGTGAGACAGGTGCTCGCGAAGAAATCTATCGCGGTCTTTCTGGAGATGAGATCTGGTTGGCGGATCGATTGCGGGATATTCATGACTTGCAGCACGTGATGACGGGTTACGGGCGGGACCCGGTGGGCGAGCTTAGCCTGCTGTCTTTTATGAAGACACAAACGCCAAACCGAGGCATCAGCTTTATTGTGTGGATCGCCAAGTTGAAGTATCTCCGGGAGGTGCCCCAGTTTGATGTGCGACCGCTCATTCGCGAAGGTGCTCAGATAGCCCAACAGGCGATCTGGATGGCCGAGATTGAGTGGGAGGAGCGGCTTGCCGAGCCGCTCAACGCGGTGCGAGCGGAGCTCGGTTTCCAGCCACCTCATCAGTACCAGCGCCTTCGGGAGCAAGCACCACAACTCTTGTTTGCGGCATGAGGCTGTGACCAGTTCTGCTACCCTACGCCGAGTTTTTTTAATCGGGCGATAGCCATGAATTTTGAGTTTTCCGACGAGCAGCAACTGCTGAGAGAGCAGGCCCGGGGCTTTTTGACCGAGTACTGCCCTGCCTCCGTGGTGAGGGCTGTGCTGGATGGTGATCAGGACTGGGACGCCGCGCTATGGCAGAAGGTGGCTGATATGGGGTGGACCGCCACGGTGATACCCGAGGCCTACGGTGGTCTGGGCCTGAGTTATTACGAGCTGGCGATCATTGCTGAGGAAATGGGCCGCAGTGCGGCACCGTTACCTTTTAGTAGCTCTGTATATTTGGCCAGCGAGGCGATTCAACGCTTTGGTACCGAGGCGCAAAAATCGGCGTGGCTACCGAGGCTGGCCAGCGGCGAGTGTGTCGCGACCGTCGCCATGGCAGAGGGCGCGGGGCGTCTGGCACTTGGCCGGCTTGAAACCTGTCGTAGCGGATCTCAACTCTCCGGCACCAAAGTCCCTGTTGCTGACGCCTCCATAGCGGAGGTGGCGGTTGTGCTGGCCCGGTCTGAGGCCGGACTGGAGGCCTGCTTGGTGCCGCTACAGCAAGCCGGCATCTCCATGGAGCCGGTGATTACATTGGATACCAGTCGAGGACACAGCGTCATAACCTTCGACGGCGCCCAGGCAGAGGTGTTGGGGCATGCCGCCCTTGACCCGGTGGACTGGGAGAGCTTGCTCGATGGCGCGGCCGTATTGCTTGCTTGGGAGCAGCTGGGTTTGGCGGAGACGGCCTTGACCCAGGCCCGGGACTACGCCTTACAACGATTCGCGTTTGGCCGCGCTATTGGCTCTTATCAGGCGATTAAGCACAAGCTGGCCAATATGTATGTGAAAAACACGCTCGCCCGAAGTAACGCCTATTACGGCGTTTGGGCGTTGGCCGAGGGTAGCGATGAGCTCCCGCTGGCAGCAGCTACTGCCCGTGTCGCGGCGATACAGGCATCGACCTACGCGGCTGAGGAGAACATTCAAACTCATGGTGGGATGGGCTTCACCTGGGAGTTCGACTGCCACTTCTATCTACGCCGAGCCAAGCTGTTAAGCCTAGCGATTGGCAGTGAAGCGATGTGGCAGGACCGATTGGTGTCGGCTTTGGCCGCACACAGCGCAGCAGCCTGAGGGAGAGAGCAGATGGACTTTAACGATACCCCTGAAGAAGCGCGCTTTCGCGAGGAAGCCTCCTCGTGGCTTGCCAAGAATGCGCCAACCGATGATGCATTTCGGACACTGTCCCCGCTGGAGCAGGCGAAGGTCTGGCAAAAGCGAAAATACGATGCGGGTTGGGCCTGCATTGGCTGGGCGCCAGAGTTTGGTGGGCGCGGCGCCTCTGCAATCGAAGAGGTGATTTGGCGTCAGGAGGAGAGTCAGTACGACCTGCCGGCTAACTTCTTTCTGATTGGGCAGGGCATGATTGGCCCAACGCTGATGGCCTGGGCGAGTGATGAAGACAAAGCTCGCTTCCTGCCGCCGCTGGCCAGCGGCGAAGAAGTTTGGTGTCAGCTCTTCTCAGAACCAGCAGGAGGTTCTGACCTCGCCGCTCTGAGAACTCGTGCAGAGCGTGATGGTGACGACTGGGTCATCAATGGGCAGAAAATATGGACTTCAGGCGCGCACTACTCTGATTACGGCGTGATCGTAGTGCGAACCGACCCCACCGTGCCAAAGCACAAGGGGCTCAGTTATTTCTATGTCGACATGAAGGCGCCGGGTGTCGAGATCAAGCCGATCAAGCAGCTGACGGGAGATTCTGACTTCAACGAGGTGTACTTCACCGACGTCAGGGTGTCTGACAGTCAGCGTTTGGGCGAGGTCGGCCAGGGTTGGCAGGTGTCGCTCACTACGCTCATGAACGAGCGCGCAGCGATTGGCGGCAGCTTTGGGCAGATGGATGTCTCGCTGGCCGTGTCAGTAGCGGAGGAGGTCGAAATCAACGGTCGACCTGCACTGGAGGATGCGGCGGTGCGTGCCCGGATTGCCAACTGGTACGTGCAGGAAGCGGGCCTCAAGTACACGGGATACCGATCACTGACGGCGCTCTCTCGGGGAGCCTTGCCGGGGCCGGAGAATTCCATCGGTAAGCTCGTCGGCGCACCCAAAATGCAGGCAATGTCTTCATATCTGATGGACCTTTTGGGTGCCAGTGGCGCCATTGCCGATGAATCATTGGCGGCCAAGGCCGGCATTATCCAGCGGGCCTACATGGGGGCGCCGGGTTTGCGCATCGCCGGTGGCACCGACGAAATCATGGCCAACATTATTGCCGAGCGTGTATTGGGTTTACCTCAGGAACCTCGACTCGATAAAGGTATCCCATTTAACGAGGTGCCGACCGGGTAGCCTATCCAGCTTGAGTAAGTTTGCAGGGACGCGCACACTCCGTTCATGAGTCAGGAGACGACCACTCAGTTGCTCGGGTTGCCAACGGAATATGGCGTGCCGGGCGAAGACGGCAAGGCATATAGCGCCGCAGAAGTCGACCAGCGCTCCGCATCGCGCATGCTGAGGGTGCTCATGTTGTTTGCCTGGGCCCTGGCGGGCGCTGTCATGGTCTCGGCCTTTCTCGGGTACGGTACCGATCTTTCTAACCTGTTGGCAGGCGGTTGGTTTGCCCTGTTTTCTGTCTTGCTGCTGGTCTGGCCGCGGCTAACTCTCGCTTGGCACCGCGGTATTGCGGTGGTCATTCTCATGCTCATTGTGATGAGATGGGCGGTGTCATGGCTGTACGCCGAGCCCGCCGACGCGATGATTGGCGTCATGATTGGCCTGCTCTATACACCAGTGCTCGTGATTATCACCACGCTGCTATGGGGCCGGCTCAGCTTATATATTGGCGCGGGCACCGGTCTGGTCATGGGGCTGGTTGCTTACCTGGGCAGTTCCAGAGAGGCGCTTTCCGGCGCTTATCTCGATGACTGGCGCATCGGGCCGCTGGTTTTGTGTGTTTACGGATTGTTCTCGTGGCTTCTGGGCATTTGGGTGCGCGAGCGCGACGAGCTGCGGGAAACGGCAGAGCGTGTGGAGAGACTGCGAAAAGCAGCCAATACTGACACTCTAACGGGTATTGCCAACCGACGGGTCGCAGAGCGTGCCCTCAATCTATTTGCCACCGGGCAGCGGCGTTACGCGGTGATGATGATTGATATCGACCACTTCAAAGCGATCAATGATCAGCACGGCCATGACACTGGGGACCGCATTCTGCAAAGAATCGCAGAGGTCCTTAAGGCCCGCATGCGGGTGCAGGATACAGTGGCTCGATGGGGCGGAGAGGAGTTTCTTGTGATCGTCGAGAGCGTGACGCGTGACGAGTCAGCCTCAATCGCAGAGTCACTGCGTCAAATGATCGAAAAGGGGACGGGAGACATCCTTAAGACCACGATCAGTATTGGAGTGGCGCACAGCGACACGGGCCAGAGCGTGGATCAGATTCTCAAGCGCGCGGACGAAGGCCTATACGCGGCGAAAAACTCGGGCCGTAATAAAGTGGTGACGGTCTGACAAAGAGTCAACGGTCAGTCGTCCAACTCCAGACTGAACTTCAGAAATACTTCATCGAGTTTGTAGCCCAGTTCTCCATAGAGAGCCTGGCCCGGTGTGTTGTCGCGCGCAGTTTCTAGATCGAGTCGAGCAGCCCCTTGCGTTTTTGCCCACTCACTCGCCGCGTTCATCAGCGCGCGCGCAATGCCGTGACGCCGCGCTGCCTCGATCACATAGAGGTCATACAGCACAAAGTAGTCCACTAGATCCACTGAGCAGAGCGCCGGATACAACTGTGTAAATCCAAGCAGTTGTGAGCCGTTATCTGCAGCGAGGATTGTAGAGCGCCCAGTCTTAAGGTTTTGTGCAAGCCAGGCTCGCGCAGCGCCCAGATCCGGCGGACAATCATAGAATTGCCGGTACTGATCAAAAAGGTCTGCGAGTTGATCGAGATCAGGGGCCTTTGCGAGGCGAACAGTGGCGGCTGAGTTCATGGGGCTATCCTTCATGATCCTTTGATATCAATTTACCGGCTTTCAGCGGGTATGCAAAAACGCGGTTCGACACTGCACAAACAAAGGACCCAGCCCCCTAATCAGTCCCTATGGATGCGGTTTAGCAAAATGTGACAAAGGATACTTGCTGTCACATTTTGCACCGGATCGGGGCGATTCCGGTCGAGAAACGCGTTAGCGTATTGGTCCACGGCGCCCATGTAGGTAGCGTTGAGAATGAAAAGCATAGAGGCCGCGATGGTCAGTAACGAACAGGAAGCTCAGCAAGTTGTAATTCGCCACATCGGCGGGTTTGCCTGGCCCACGCTGTTGCTACTCGTGGGCTGCGCGATCATATACGTGGCTTCTGTTGCTCATTTGCTTGCTGAGCCCACTTTTTCCTGGTGGGCGGTGGCAGGCATTGCGTTTTGTACCTACGCCATCTACACCCCGCTGCACGATGCCGTTCACGGTGCGGTCACAGGAATGAGCCTTGATCGTCGTTGGGTTAATGAATGGACCGGCCATATCGCTGCACATTTTATTGGCATCTCCTTCACAGCACATCGCCGTTCGCACCTGAAGCACCATCGTTCGACCAATCACCCGGGTGAGGATCCCGATATGGTGCTTGCAGCGGGTAACGTCTATCAGTTGATGCTCGTTTGGTTGAAAGGTGTACCCAAGGAGTGGCTATTTGCGTCTTCCTTTGGGCATTTCACAGATGCAGAGAAGGCGACGGTGAGGCGTGAGTTCATTGCCATTATCCTGACACGCCTTTTGGTGCTGTTCTTTTGTGCTGATCTCGGCGT
>CALKHC010000073.1 GCA_938091425.1 uncultured Luminiphilus sp.
GCCAGACAGCATTTCCATGGCCACTCTCCATCTCGTTGCATCAGAGGGGGGCGAAACGCCGTACGCACCACGCCACCATCACCTGTCGCACGAGACACTGGCCGGATCGTTCCGGCACCCTGCCAGATCACGATCACGAAACCCGTGTATCGGTGACCTGCGGGGTAACGCAGCGTCGAGCCCGAGTGGCCGAGGCACTGCCTCGCCTGACGGAACCCGCAAACAGCCTGAGAAACTATCCCGTCTCTGAGGTAGGCCAGAGGGTGAGGGTACTCACCGGTAGCCGTTGCCGCTCGCGTGACGGAGGGAATTGTCTGGGCGCTGGGCGCGCAAAGTCAAGAGATGTCGACAAATGACCATAATCAGCGTTGATGGCTCATACCTTGCGCGCTAGGGTTATGGGTCCATGCGAGGGCCATTCTATGGACAGAAAGCCAACGTTTTTCAATATCGCAGCGTCTTCAATGCTGCTGCTGTTCATGCAAGGCCAGCCGGCAGATGCAAGCTCCACCTATCGCTGGGTCGACGACAACGGCAATCCCGTACTGAGCGATCGGCCACCCGAAACGGGCATACCGTATACCGAGGTGGGGATAGACACCGGTTTCAGGCGCTACCCCAAGCCCGTTGCAAACGAAACCGGCGACCCCGCTGGTCAGGCTCCGACTAGCAGCGCGTCCTCCTCGCTGCTTGCCAGCTCCACTGACGGGCAATCCAATGGGATGGAAGTTGTGGAGCCGCAACCCGCACTTTGCGAGCAGGCGAAGGATAATATTTTCAAGCTGGAGACCTTTCCGCGCATGCGCGTGCGGGATGACGACGGCGAAGTGCGCTTCATGAGTGATGAGGAGCGCGCCACGCAACTCGCCACCGCCTACAAGGTCCGCGATGCCAACTGCATGGATCAGTAGCGGCTACAGCCTATCGATGTTCTCCGCGCGGTAAGCCTCCCGCACCGTGTTGTTGGAAGCAGGCACAATCTCAATCGGATCGAATCCTTCACAGCCGATACAGACCGTTACTACTTCGTTGGGGATCTCTCCGGGACCGCAATCAGGCCCCTCACAGCTGGGCTCACCGGAATTCAGCTTCACGGTCACGATGATGGGAGGAATGGGCACACCCTCGCCAAACTCCTTACCGGTGTCTTTCACCGGCCGGAATAGCGGCACGCGATAAGCCTTTGATTTACCCAGGTCGCTACAAAAACCTTTCGTTCCTCCCTCAGGCTGAAACGAGTTAAAAAATACGTAGCCACCGCCAATCGCTGAAGGATTCACGATTTGCTCGCCTTGATCGGGCAGGTCCAGAAACCAGCCCCGGTATGTGGGCACCAACAACTCGCCATCGGGAATGCCTGCTGCGGCATCGAGCATGGCCCGTCCTGAATCCGAAGTGGTTTTATCCAAATCTATGACAGATGCGGGCTCGCCATAAG
Source organism: uncultured Luminiphilus sp. (assembly GCA_938091425.1). Taxonomy (GTDB): domain Bacteria; phylum Pseudomonadota; class Gammaproteobacteria; order Pseudomonadales; family Halieaceae; genus Luminiphilus. Next base: position 1,439 of record CALKHC010000073.1, read on the forward strand.
GCTCATCAATGAAGGCATAAAAGCGATTCGATACCTCCTCGCGATACGGGTAGTTTTGCTTCAAGGGCCGTTCACGATCGCCAGAGCCAATGGTCACAAATACGCGGTTCTGAATGGCACCGATCGTCGGCTTGTTTAAAAACCGCACCGAGGGCATCGAGGATTTGGCTATCTGAGTGATGGACCAATCGGCGGCTTTCAGAGGTTCAGCGTAAGGGTCAGCGAGGGTTTCCAACTTTGCGAAATTCACGCGATACAAACCCCCTGTCGCATCGGCCGCATAAACAAAATCGATAAACCCGTCGTTATCAATATCGAGGGGGCTGACCTCCCCCACTACCGGGGCCTCGGTGTCAAATTTGTCGATGACATCTCCTGTTTTGGCGTTGAGCACAAAAACCTGATTGCCCGCACTGCAACTGTCCGCCGACAACGCGGACTGGTCTTCATCTAGACAAGCATCCCAGCCGCCCCCGAAAATCAGCACAGGGTCAGTTAGGGCCACTACCTCTCCGTCGACACTAACATCCCGCAAACGCCCTGTTACAGGGGTGGACCAACTCTGGCCCATGTTCGATAGATCCGTGTCACTATCGGGCCCGGTTTTCCACATAAAAGTTGGCTTGCTCGGCGGCTCACCGGCATTCCCTGATGCCGGGCTGACATCGAGCGCGTAGATCTCACGCCCGCCGCGGCGCATCGTCGGATAAACCCATGCCGTCACCAGCTTGTCGTTGGCGTCGTACTCGGTGTAAGCACCCGTAGAACCGTCAAAAAAGTAGCGCTTCGGCTCCGCCTGAATCTTCTCGGAGAGGCTCTCGTCCAGACCAAAGTAATCCACCGTGGGCGTGTTGGCATAGATGCGTCTCAACCCGTCTAAGTGCTCCTCGGCAATGAGCGCCCATTCTTCCTGACCCGTCGCGGGGTCTACCGCCCGGAATAAGCCGTCATTGGCCCCATAAAAGATTCTGAACTTACTGCCCTTGTCGAGGTTATCGGGGTCAATCGGACCATAGGTAATGGTCAGCGGTCGGGAGTGAACGATATCGCCGTGGATGGTGGGGCGCAGTCCCTCATAGGGCATCACCTCTGCGTTATCTAGATCTGGGTTTTCGATATACGTCCCGTCCGTGTCCTTCACCAAGAGATCACCGCCCTTTAAACCCGGATTCTCGCCTATGAGGTAGCCATAAAGCTCTGCTCCAATGTTGGAGGTTGTAGTGACAACCGGGGTCAACGTATCGTTTTGCTCGGTCAAAATCGTGCGACTGGCCTGGCTCCTGATCTGCTGAGCGGCACCACCCTTCTCAACGAAAGGTCCGTCGGGCGAGTCGGACAGCACGCTGCGCACTTCTCCAGATGCCAACTCTCTGAATTCCGAGAGGCACTCGCTAACCGGGCTGGGTTCTAGTCCC
>CALKHC010000074.1 GCA_938091425.1 uncultured Luminiphilus sp.
GTAGTCGATCACCTCCGCGACGGTCGCCGCTGCGCCACCGGTATTTTCGTATGTCAGGCTAATGTGTACGCGGTCGCCCGGAGTCGCATTATCCTGATCACCAGCCTTCACCAAACTGAGGTTAGGCTCTGGCATCACGGCGATGCTGGCCACATTGCTGTCGATCGACCCACCAGTCCACGTCACATTAGCCTGATTATCAAAATCGACATTCCCGAGAGAGGGGTCTATCTGACCGCTCACCGTCACTACTGAGCCTGCGCCGGCCGCTAGGGTATTGATGTTCCAAGTAGCGGTGCGGGTATTGGGATCCCAGCTCTGGCTGTTGCCGCCCTGAAGAGAGGGCGTGCCAATGATCTCCGCAGGGATAACATCGGTAATAACGACACTATTCGCGCCACCAAAGCCCACGTTCTCATAACGTATCTGATAGGTCGCGATCGACCCCGCCGTTAATCTGACGCCGGTCTCCGAGGGCCCGTTGATAGTCTTACGCAACGTGAAATTGGGGTCGCGATGCACGGTGATGTTGACCGTATTGCTGTCTTTGTTCTGCGAACCCGCGGTGGCATTGGCTTGATTCCCCAACACCCCTGCGGGCGCATTATCCGCCACCTTCACAGACAGGCTGTATTCCTGAGAGTCCTTGGATGGCAGGGAAGCCAGTGACCAACTGACGGTCCCTGACTGGCCCACCTGTGGCGCGGCAGAGGCGCCAGGAGCCGCAACAAACAGCAAATGGCTACTAAGCTGGTCTGAAACCGTGACATTGCTAGCGTCACCATCGCCCGCATTACGCACTACGATCTTGTAATTGACTACCTCGCCAGGAACGAAATCGCTTGTATTCCCAGCGAGCGCCTTGGTAACACCCAGCGCCGGTTCCGGATTTGGTTTGACCTCCGGTGGATCGGTGTTGCCCTCGGGTTCGATGGGTGCTGTAGAACCACCGTCACACGCTTGTTTCTTGTTGCGCTGTTTAGTGTCGTAGGAGATCGCTGGCACGAGACTCCCCGACGCAAAACCATTGGCAAAGTAAACAGTGGACGTCAGGCTGGGGTCGCTGGGTGGATGCGTATAGCCAGAACTGGGGCGACCGTTAACGGTGACGCCTTGGACGCCTTGAATGGTGGCCCGAATATTACTGATATCACAGGGCTGCCCATGACCCGCACCATGAAAAGTGGCCGTCAGGGTAAAAGGCGTATTTGGCTCGGGATGAAGAGGGCTCACCGAGTAGGTGACGCTGCCAACATAAGTAGCCGAGGCCGCTACCAGCGCACTGCCGAAGGCCGCCGACACTGCAACACTGAGTGCGAGAAAAGCGCGCGCCATCACGGATTTTAAAAAAATCTTTGGCATCTTCATCATGGGGTCTCCGTACCCTCTTTTATCCAGTCAGTTCTGTCACGCATTTGAAACGCGGATCCACAGAACAACTAAATCTCACCAACAATTGTTATTTTCTCTATAAAACAGAGGCATACCAAGCTCTAAGACGCCGATAAGTCAGCAAATGGTGACAGTTTTGATGCGATCACCCGTAAATAAGTCATATACGCTGCGAAGCGCCTACCAAGATTGCGACCCCGAGCGCCGCTGCGCTTCAGGGTTCTCGGTTTATTGACTTTGCGAGCAACGGTTGCAGAGCGCGCCCCTGGTGAACGCTACAAAGTAAAACCGGAGTCCAACGTGACCAACTGGCCGGTCACATAGTCAGAACCGGTGATCAGTGACACAACGGTGTCAGCGACATCTTCGGGTGTGACTACGTGGCCCAGAGGGGTCTGATCCGAGAACATCTTTTTCAGGCCCTCGTACTGCTCGGCATCACCGCCTCCCCAGGTGTTGAAGGCCCAGTCGCCGTCGATCAGGCCAGGCAACACCGCATTCACTCGGATCTTCTTTTTACCCAGCGTCTTGGCGAGGGTGCGAGTCAGACTGTTCATGCCGGCCTTGGAGGCGCAGTAGGCGATCGAGCTGCCATTGGCGGTCATGCTGGCGATGCTCGAGGTCATGACGATCTCACCGCCGCCCGCCGCCTCGATATGAGGCGCCGCCTCTCGAGACATCATGAAGGCACCGATCAGGTTCACGCGTAGCGTGCGCAGCCAAATGTCTTCGGTGAGTGCGTCGAGTTGGTCATGCGGCACAAAGGTGGTGGTGCCCGCATTGTTTACCAGCGCATCGAGCTGCCCAAATTGCTCAATCGTGGCCGCAACCAGCCGTTTGCAGTCGGCCTCATCCGAGACATCCGCCTGCACCGCAAGCGCCTTCCCGCCGGCTGCTGTGATCTGATCAACGACGGCTTCGGCCGCCTCGGTGGAACGGCTGTAATTCACCACGACTCGCGCGCCCATCTCGGCAATTTTGCTCGCCAACGCAGCGCCTACGCCTGAACTAGCGCCGGTAATCAACACCACACGATCTGTTAAATCCATTTTTAATAAGCCCCACTAACACTGATGAATGCGCGGGAGTGTATCGGTTAGGCGCCGTTTAGCCACCCTTTCGAGACAGGGCACGTGTTAAAGGCAGGACAAGTGATGCAACACCGAAATGGTTAGGAATGGCCGCGGGGTGGCACCTGCCACCTCGCGTTGGGCTATAGGGGCTTAGGCCAACTGAAGCGGCAGTGAGCGCAGGCGCTGGCCGGTGGCTTTGAAGACCGCGTTCGCTACCGCAGGCGCAATGGGCGGCAGACCGGGCTCGCCAACACCGGTAGGCTCGGTGCCACTGTCGATAATGATCACCTCGATCTCCGGTGACTCATTCATCCGCAGCATGGGGTAATCGTGGAAGTTGCTTTCCTTGATCGCCCCGGCCTCAAGGTTGAGTCCACCATAGAGCGCCGCGGTGAGGCCATAGACAACCCCTCCCTCCATCTGGGCGCGCACGATGTCAGGGTTCACAACCTGACCGCAGTCGAGTACGCAAGTCACCTTGTGCACCCGAATCTGACCATTTTCAACCGACACCTCAGCGATCTCCGCTACGTCGGTATGAAAGGAATTGTGCGCCGCAAAGCCAAGATGATGGCCTTTTGGCGGATTCATTTTGGCCATATGCTCACCGGCAACCCGAATCACGTTATTGAGGCGCGGCGAGTTCTGCGTGTTCTGTAAACGGAACGCCACTTCGTCGACACTCGCGGCCGCCGCCAACTCATCGATCATGGACTCTTTGGCAAACGCGGTATAGGAATGCCCTACCGATCGCCAGAACGTGAGGGGCAAATCATGATCCACGGTCATGTGAGTCACGCGAGTATTGGCGTGATCATAGTCCTCGAATAACCCTTCAGTGCTCGAATCGTCGGTAGCGAACTTCTCAAAATACATCTCGCTCAGTTGTGCCACGCCCTCAGCCACTGCGTCACCCATCCAGGGGAATGCAGCCGGCAACAGCGTCCTAAAAGAATCAGGGGAGATGTTGCCACCTGCCCGCGCCGCATCCCACGCAGTCAGCTGTCCATCTGCATCGACACCAGCCTTAATCCGCATCAAAGATGCCGGCCGGAACGGACCTTGCTGAATGTCGTCTTCCCTAGTCCAGACCAGCTGAATGGGCTTTGACGACTGCACAGCAATCTCTGTAGCTTCCCTGAGGTAGTTGACCGAACCGCGACGCCCAAAACCGCCGCCAAGGTAGGTCTGGTGAAACTGCACCTTTTCCGCCGGGATGCCGGCCACGCGAGAGATAATAGCGGGCACGGCAAACGGGAACTGGATGCCTGTCCAGACCTCGGCACTATCTCCATCGATCCAGACTGTTGCGTTCATAGGCTCCATAGGGGCATGCGCCAACAGCGGGGCCCAATACTCCGCTTCGTGTACCGTAGTGGCAGCGCTCAGTGCTTGCTCGACATCTCCCTCGTCCGGTCCTTCCACGCCATCGCCAGCATCTAATGCGGCGGTGTAATCTGCTCGAAGCGCTTTGGTGTCAAGTTGACCGAGCGCAACGCTATGCCAATCCACCTCGACCTGAGCCGCAGCCTGCTTGGCCTGCCAAAAGCTCTGGGCCACGACCGCCACCCCATTGCCGATTTCAAATACGTCGGTCACACCGGACATACCTCGCGCGGCTGTGACTTCAGCAGATCGGACCGTGGCACCTGGCACTGGCGGGCGAACCACGACCGCGTAATGGAGATCAGGGATGTCCACATCAATACCGAATTGGGCTGTGCCTGTGGCTTTTGCAATGGCATCAACACGCCGGCTGTCACGGCCAATATATTGAAAGTCTGCGGCCGACTTGAGAGGTGCGTCAGCGTCGATGGCGAGTGACTGCGCGGTCTCGACAAACGCGGCATAGGGGTAACGCTTATCGCCCTGCGTGACAAAACCATTGTCAGTGCTCAGCGACGAGCGCGGTACGCCCATATCCCGCGCTGCCGCCTCAAGTATCAGTGCTCGAGTGTTAGCGCCTGCCTGACGCAGCGGGATGTAGTGAGCGCGAATTGAAGTACTACCTCCCGTGCCTTGCATACCAAATAGCGGGTTCTCGTAATCCTCGTGCACACCTGCAAGGCGAATGTCCATGTCCAACGGATTCACATCCAGTTCCTCACCCACCAGTGTGGCCAGACCCGTGGTCACACCCTGCCCCATCTCGGAGCGGGCGGTGTAAAACCGGATCGTGTTGTCTGGCAGCACCTGTATAAATGCGTTGGGTGTCCAAGCTCCCTTGGTATTGGCAACAGGGAGCGGCGCCGCTGCACTGGAGCAGCCGCTGAGACTGAAGCCCACCACCAGTCCACCACCGGCGACGGCACCAGATTGCAAGAAGTGACGACGCGAGACATTGACCGAGTTCATGCCCTGCCCTCCGTCTGCGCCATGGCATCGTAAGCGAGTGCGTTCTCGCTGACAGACTGGATCGCGCGCTTGATGCGTGGGTAGCAGCCGCAGCGGCATATATTGCCCGACATACCGGCATCGATCTCATCGCTGCTGGGATTGGGGTTAGCATCGAGCAGTGCCGCGGCCGCCATAATCTGGCCAGACTGGCAGTAACCGCACTGCGGCACGGCGTGCTCGTGCCAAGCCGCCTGCAGGGGATGCAAATCTTCCGGGGTGCCCAAGCCCTCGATGGTGGTAATCGACTTATCTGCGACCGCCGCGATAGGCGTCACACAGGTCTTCGCCGCAGCACCATCCACATGCATAGTGCAGGCACCGCACAAACCCGCACCGCAGCCGAATTTGGAACCCTTTAACTTGAAATGATCGCGCACGACCCACAGCAGGGGGGTATCGGGGTCGGCGTCGGTTTGAACCGACTGACCGTTGAGCATGAAGTGAATCATCCGTGAGTTCCCGTCAGGTTACGCACTGGTATACGTTCAAGCAGTGGGCCGCGGATTGACGTAAAAGTGCTAAAAACAGCGCCGACGAGACGCAAGGACCCGGGTCCCGCGCCGCCAACGCCGCTTTGAAGCGGCCACGGCGGGCGGATAATAGCGAGCGTCGCCTGCGATCGCAGGGTCGCGATTACTCGGGGTCAGCCACCTTGAGCAGTTGCTTGCCCAGATTTTTACCGGTGAACAAACGCTGCAGGGTGGTGGGGATATTCTCAAATCCTTCCTGCATGTCGACCTGATACTTAAGCTCACCCTCTCCAATCCAGCCCAGCAGGTCTTTGATCGCCTCCCCTGCGCGCGGCAGGTAGTCGAGTACGATAAAGCCCTCCATGCGGCTGCGCATAATGACCAGGTTCATGATGTTGGTGGGGCCCGGCTGAGGCGTAGTCGCATTGTAATTGGCGATACCCCCGCACATGACGATCCGCGAGCGCATGTTCAGGTGATTGAGCGCCGCCTCGAGTGTGTCACCACCCACGTTGTCGAAGAACACGTTCCATTTTTCAGGGCAGGCCTCGGCGATCTGCTGATCTAGGTTGCCCTGCTTATAGTCAATGGCGTGATCAAAACCCGCCTCTTTAGTGAGCCAAGCGCACTTTTCGGGGCCACCCGCAATTCCAACCACGCGGCAGCCTTTGATCTTGGCAATCTGGCCGGCAACGGAGCCTGTAGCTCCTGCTGCACCTGATACCAGCACTGTCTCACCTGGCTGGGGGTCGCCCAGGTCCAAAAGACCAAAGTAGGCGGTGAGACCCGTGACACCCAATACCGAGAGCATCATCTCCGGGGGCGCGCCCTCGGGCATCGGTCGCAAGCTCGAGGGCGGGTGCGCGGGGTCAACCACCGCGTAGTCCTGCCAACCATTGGTGGCCTGCACCATTTGGCCCACTGAGAAATCCGGGTGGTTAGACTTCACCACCTGCGCCACACAGCCCGCGCGCATGGGCTCACCGATTTGCACAGGCGGCAGGTAGCTCTCGCGATCCATCGTCCAGCCACGCTGGGTGGGATCGAAAGAGAACATAAGGTTGCGAATCAGCACCTCGCCCTCGCTGGGCTCGGGGATGTCGGTCTCAACGTACTTAAAATGTTCTGGCCCGATCATGCCCACCGGGCGCTCGTGCAAAAGCCACTGTCTGTTCATCGCTGCGTTTCTCCACGTATTCAATTGTTATCGCCGGGATCTTCAACCCATCTTGCGCCCACCTGCAGGCGCAGCCGAGTGTCTGGGTAAGGTCCATTATTCAAGAGATCGGCACCATACAACATCGGCGGTCACTTGTACCCCGTGCCCTAAAAACAGCGACTGACTCGTCGCGGGGGATAACGTGCGGCCAGCACGCGGGGGGCGTATGATTCTTGCAGACCCTCCCTGACCACACCTTGCTGGATCAGGCTTTGCTGGCGGACACTTTTTTGGACGAATACTCTCTGGACCACACCTTTCTGGACCAAAAAATGACACTGAAGATGCCTCACCTGACCCGCTCCCTAAGGCGAAACCCATCAGCCGTGAAACCGCTTTTGGCTGGTCTGCTAGGCGCGTGGCTCGCAACCCACACAATCAACGTATTTGGCGATCCCGATCGTGCCTCACAGACGGCACTGACGCGGGTTAGCCCCTATGCGCAGACGGTCACCAACGTGGCAGACCAGCTTTGGGAGTGGGCGGAGCTGGGTTACCTCGAAACACAATCCAGCGCCCTGCTACAGGACACCCTTGCCGAGGCCGGTTTTGAGGTCAGCGCTGGCATCGGCGGCATCTCGACTGCCTTCACCGCCAGTTTTGGCAGCGGCGCTCCCGTGATCGGTATCATGGGCGAGTTCGATGCCCTGCCCGGGATTTCACAGGCCGCCGTGCCCTACGCTGAAGCGGTTGAGGGCAAACCCAGCGGCCACGCCTGCGGGCACAACCTGTTTGGGGCAGGCTCACTTGGCGCCGCACTGGCTGTAAAAGACTGGCTCGAAGCATCCGGCCAGCCGGGCACGGTGCGTTTTTACGGCACGCCGGCCGAGGAAGGCGGCTCGGGCAAGGTGTATTTGGTGCGCGCCGGTGCCTTTGATGACGTTGATGTGGCGCTGCACTGGCATCCCGGCGATGACAACACCGCCAGCCCCTCGAGCACACTCGCGAATAAATCAGCGAAGTTCCGCTTTTCAGGCGTGTCTTCTCACGCCGCGGCCGGGCCCGAGCGAGGTCGCTCGGCACTCGACGCCATTGAGGCCATGAACTTCATGGTGAACCTGCTGCGCGAGCACGTGCCCGAAGAGACCCGCATCCACTATGTCATCACCGAGGGGGGGATTGCACCCAACGTGGTGCCCAATTTTGCTGAAAGCTTTTACTACGTGCGCCATCCCAATGCCGGCGTGCTCGCCACCCTGTGGGATCGCGTGATCGCCACGGCCGAGGCCGCCGCCCTGGGCACCGGCACCACGCTGAAGTATGAGGTGATTCACGGCAACCACAGCGTACTACCCAACGAAGTGCTGGCGCGGGTGGCCTATGGCCATCTGGTGGCATTGGGTGGGCCCCGATACGACGGAGCCGACCAGGCGTTTGCCGTTGAGATCGCCAAGACTTTACCGAGCGGGCGCTACCAGCCTGGATCAGAAAGCGTGGTCGAGCCTTTTGCGATTACACAAAGCAAGGGCTCTACCGATGTGGGCGACGTGAGCTGGAACGTGCCCACGGTTGGGCTTGGCACGGCAACCTTTGTACCCGGCACCGGCCTGCACACTTGGCAGGCGGTCGCCACCGGCGGTACACCGCTGGCGCACAAGGGCACGCTATTAGCAGCCGAAGTGCTTGCCGCCACGGCGATAGATCTGCTCAGTCAGCCTGATTTGGTTACCGCGGCTACCGTTGAGTTCAACGACCGGCGCGGGCCCGACTTTGCCTACGTACCCTTGCTGGGCGATCGCGACCCACCGCTGGATTATCGACGCTAGTCGCGCACGCCAACGAACATCCCAAAACATAAGAACCAAAACGCAAGAAAAGGAAGCATCATGAACGCATTAACCAAGGCCGCTCTAGGGCTGTGCTGCACAGCACTGGTCATTAACCCAGCTCTGGCGACCGACGGCACAGAGATCGACATGACCTGCGACAGCGAGAAACCGGTGATCATGTTGGTAGCGGGACGCACGTTAGATGCCGAGCGCATGCGCGACTACGCCATTGCGTTGGGCAGCTCCGACCTCTACCCCAACGCCCGAGGCTACTACCTGAATATCCCACGGCCGGTGCGGGTCCTCGAGGGCGAGCCCGACGCCGACGATGTGGCGCTGATGGTGCGCTTTCCCTCAGAGTGTTCGGCGGTGAATTTTTGGTACGACGAGTTTTACCAGACCGAGATCAAGCCCATGCGTCTGAACCCCTCCGCCGGGGACTACGTGGTCACGCTCTATAACGAGGCCGACCTGCCCCCCTATATGGCGGGCAAGGTGGGTGATAACGCTTACGCATCGGAGTAATCTTCAATCAGGGAGGATGGCGTGCGTCGCATCTTCGCCGCTACCCCCGCATCGACCCGATAACAATAAACAGGGAGGTCAGTGATGCTCACTCGCACTCAAGTGCTAAAGCGCTTTGCAAGCAGTCCCGCTCAGCCCAGTCAGCGGTGCAGTCGCCGTTGGCTCGTACTGATCGCTTTAAGCTCAGCGCTGAGTTGGCTGTCAGCGCAAGCCGAACCCGTCGCGATCTCGCCAGAGGGCGTGCGCGCCTCGGCGGTGGATATTGCCTACGATGCCGAGGGCACCGCTTGGCTTCTATGGGTGCAAAAAGGCGCACGCATCCCCGGTGCGGGGCACGCCTCGGCCGATGATTTGTATGTGACCCGTTGGCCCGCCGACGCACCGCCGGAGGCGTCGATTAAGTTGAACGCCGATACGGGCCAAGTGAGGGCTTCGGCGTTAAGCCGCGCGCGGATCGCTATTGACAGCGCCGGCGGGGTTCACGCCCTATACCCGGTGGCGGACGTGTCGCCGATACACGGCAAACCCGTGATTAACATCCGCTACCAATCGCTGAGCGCTGGCACAGAACCCATCCAACTCAATACCCCTGCCGATAATGACCTCAGCAGTACCTCGCACAGCAACGTAGGCTCGGCAGCCACCTTTTTGAGCCTGTCGGCAGGGCCCGACAACGACCTTTATGCGCTGTGGATCGACTCCCGTCACTCGGAATTCACCGAATCTAACTCCTGGGTGTATGGCAGCCGCTCTGCTGACAATGGCGCTACCTGGTCAACCGACACCCCGCTCTTTGAGCAGGTCTGCCCCTGCTGCCAGCCGGATACGGTGTGGTCTCGCAATCAGCTTTTGGTGAGCTCGCGGCAAGTCGACGCCGAAAGCCACCGCGACCCGTACATTCATCGTGTAGCGGCTGATTTAGCCTCCACAGAGGCAGCGGTAAGGGTCGGCAACGGGCGCTGGCAACTTGAGGGCTGCCCCTTGAAGCGCATCAGCGTGGCAGCAGGCAGAGAGCAAGAATACGTGGCCTGGTACGCCGAGATGGAAACGCCAAAGGGCGTGTGGCTGGGCAGGCGCAGTGCGCAAGACGAGAGCTTTGGCGATTACACGCCGTTGCACCCTGATGCCGCAGTGTCTGACGCGCCCGCGACCGCCGCCCACGGCAATGCACTGTGGGTGGTTTGGCATGCCAAAACCGCAGACGCCGGCCGCGGTATTTATCTCAGCACCAGCGAGGACGGCGGCGCCTCAATGAGCCCGCCCGAGCGGCTGTCGGGTATGGACGGCACTGCCGCCTTCCCAGCGATCGCGCTAACCGAGCGCGAGGCCATTATCGGTTGGGAGGCCGGCGGCCAAATCGTCGCCATGCGCCGAGCGCGCACGCAAACCGTGGCGCAGCATCAACAATAAAAAGAGCACCACATCATGAAACGACCTCTAACGCGCTTTCTCTCACCTGCTTTATGCCTCGGCCTCTCGGCCTTGCTCTGCCTGCCCACCCACGCCGCAGACCCGGAGGGCATGCCTGATCTTAGCGACCCGGAAGAACTGCTGGACGCCTACATCCGCACCGTGGGTGACACCTCGGGCAAAGAGGTGCTGCTGTACGCCTCGGTGGTGGTGATTGGTATGCACCCCGGGCAAAAGGGGCAGAAGTTGTTTGGTCTTGAGGTGTTGGGTGCGAGCCGCTTCTTACCGATTGAGGACGGCTACCAGCGGTTGCACCGCGAGGTGGGGCTCTACACCGACCTACAGACCGGTGAAGTGTTAGGCAACTGGGATAACCCGTGGTCGGGCGAGTCAGTGGAGGTGATACACATCCAGAATGACCCGGTGAACTTCCCCTTTACGGTGGAGACCCAGCGCGGACCTTACCGGGTCAAATTCGATGACCTCGGGCACACCATTGGCTTTCATCGCCAGATACCGCTCCGCTACCCCAACCCGCTACCCAAGGCCCAGTACCCTAAGCACACCGCGAATGACTGGTACGAGGCCGCCGAGCTCTTTAACAGCTTTGTGACCAAGGCCGATCTGGCTGACAAAAGCAAAACCTCGCTGCCCGAGGTGGGCACCTGGTCACGCACCGGGCCGTGGCTGCCGTGGATGGAGATGGCGGACCGACCGGGCTACCTGCTGTATCACGGGCGCAGCGTGAAGTTGATGAACGGTTTGGATGATCTCCGCCCGGAACTCCGCGCACATATCGAGACCCACTACCCCACCTACACCGGCGCGCCCGACACCTTTGAATCGCCCAACGACACCAGCTGGACCTATTTTAAAAAGGTACTGGATGCGCGGGCTGCGGCCGAGGGAGAAAGCTGAGTCGCTACACCCGCGAGGCACGCGACTACCGTGACTCCTGCAGAAAGAGCGCTACTGCCAATCAGGCGGTAGCACCTCCCACTCAGGCGCCTCGAACTCGCCGATAAAGCGAATTTCCACAAACGGTGCCTGGGACTCGATGATCTCCTGCACTGGTCCCGGGAGCGACCCCGGTGAGGCATCCCGCGCGGCCTTGCTCTCCCATGTGGCGATCGCTAAAGCGGTGCGCTCGTCACCAATCTTGCGGTGCAACCGCGTGCCTTGTGCACCGGGTGCCTGCTGAATCAGCTCACTCGCCCGCACCCAGGCCTCGGCGTACTGCTCGATGGTGTAGCCGGGCTTGGCGGTGACTTCAAAGAGGTAGTGCATGCTGGGCTCGCTCTACTGGCAAATGGGGCAAAATGATCAGTAACCGCGGCCTGCCCGTACCGCATCGGTCAGAAGCTCCCCGGCGATATACATTTTAACATTGCGCTCGAACACCTCGCCGATCGCTTCATCGGGGGTGGGGCCCGCGGTGTGGGAGGTAATGTGCACCCCGGGCGTTGACCAGAGCGAATCATCTGGGGGTAAGGGCTCTTCCCGAAAAACATCGAGCACCGCCGCTCTCAAGTGGCCCGCATTAAGTGAGGGTCACCAGCGCAAGCATGAGCAGGCAGATCTGACGGCGCTGAAACCACGCAAAGAGTATCGACTGCGACATGCCTCCTCTGTGTGATGAGATCACTTTAACCATAAACATCAACCGAGCTGGTGAGCCAGCAGTTTTCGGTAACCCATCCAGCCCACCAGGCCCGCAAGGAGTCCCAGCACCCAGTAAGGAATCAGCACCGGAATCGTCGTCACTCCGGGCACAACAAACACCGCTTCTAACGACGGCGGGCTGTCGCCTACACTGTTCCGCGCCTTCAAGGTGATGCTCACGCCCTCGCCGTTCGTTAGCCCACTGATCGTGACCGGGGTTGAGTCATCCGCGGCATCCAGAGCGATGTAGTCAACACCGTTAGTGCTGTAGAGGTAGTTGGTAATCGCATTGCCGTGATCGCTACCGGGCGTAAAGGAGACAGTCACGCTGCCATCACCCGCGGTGCCCGAGAGGTTATAGGGTGCGTCGGGCTTGCCCGAGGGCACCGCAACAGCGAGTGGGTCGCTCAGTTCGCCCAATATGCTGTCTGCGTCCAGCACCCCGTTGTCGGTCAGGTTGTAGAGAATGAATCTGCCCGTGATGATTGCGCCTTCAATCACTCGCCATTCACCATCTTTGTATTTGTAGGCTACGCTGCCTTCGGGTGGGTCCTGCTTCAGCCTGATGGTAACGCCCACCGTCTCTCCGGGTTCACAGTGACTCAAGGTGAAATTGAGCATGTTGGGGTGCGCCAGACTGACGTTGTCTGTGAGCGCCGGCGCCGGCACCAACTCCCAGGAAGAGATGGTGCAATTGGTGCCCAATCTGCCACCGCTCTCCGAGGTGATGTGGAGCTCTACGGTGTCATCATCAGGAGTGGGAATGGTGATTTTTTGTTGCACCAGCGTCGTCGTCACGGGTTCCGAATTCGCGCCACTGCCCTTGGCATTGACCGCTCTGACCGACACCGTGTAGGTCTCACCGTTTTCCAAGTCTGTGATGGTGAACGAGTTAGATGTGCTTGCAGGGCTCAGTGCCTTCCAACCGACTGTATCGATTTGGTACTCATAATTGGTGATCGCAGCACCATTGTCGCTCCCCGGTGTGAAGCTGACCGTGATTTTTTTGTCGTCGGGCGTCAGCTGAACATTGATGGGCGCATCGGGTGGCGAG
>CALKHC010000075.1 GCA_938091425.1 uncultured Luminiphilus sp.
TGGCTGATGCCGCCGGCAATTTGATCGTTGCCCTCGACTACGATTCTCCAGAGGCCGCCTTGGATCTGGCCAAGCGGCTGAATCCGGCCACAGTGCGCCTCAAGGTCGGTAAGCAGCTCTTCACTCTTGCGGGGCCTGACATCGTGCGCTCACTGCAGGGTCTGGGCTTCGAGATTTTTTTGGATCTGAAATTTCACGATATCCCGACCACCGTGGCCAAGGCGGTTAAGGCGGCTGCCGATTTGGGTGTCTGGATGGTCAATGTGCATGCATCAGGGGGCTCGAGAATGATGCGTGCGGCGAGAGAGGCGCTGAACGACTCGCCGCGCCCCCCTCTGCTGGTGGGGGTGACTGTACTGACCAGCATGGATCGGAACGACCTAACCGAGCTCGGGTGCGATGACGAACCCATCGATCGCGTTTGTCAGTTGGCAGCGCTTGCAGAATCCGCGGGCCTCGATGGCGTGGTGTGTTCAGCAGCTGAAGCAGCCGTCCTCTCCGCCAGACAGCGCGATGGATTTTTGTTGGTGACACCCGGTATACGTCTGGCCGGCGACGAGGCTGGTGACCAGCGCCGAATTGTAACGCCCGAGCACGCGGTGGCGGCTGGCGCAACGCATTTGGTCGTCGGTCGGTCCATCACTGGTTCCGATGATCCGGCAAAAATCGCGGCAGATATTCAAGCCTCACTGGAGGTTCAAGCCAGTGGCTAGTTGGCTGGCATTTTGCCGCAGCCCGCAGCGGGCAGGCATGGTTTGCGCCCATGACACATGGATAGCGTTCAGTGATCTGTCCCGACAGCACGGCACAACCCATAGTTGATCAGAGCCCACTCAAGTGGGGATCTGTAATTGACTGATGGAGAAAACACCATGAATTCACCGCTCATGACACCGACATTTAATAACTTATGCCATCCAGCTGCCGCCCGAGAGGGGAGGCAATTTGGATTGGTCGCGAGAGTACTGGCACTCTGTATTCTGCTGCTGGGTTTGAGTCCGTTAGCTAGTGGGGCATCGGAGCCCGTCAACATCAATCTTGCCAGCGCCGAGGTGTTGGCGGAGACCCTGCAGGGCGTGGGCCTCGCGAAGGCGCATCGCATCGTCGAGTACAGGGAGGCTCATGGTCCGTTTGAGCACATTGATGAGCTGGCGGCCGTTCAGGGTATCGGTTCCGTGACGGTAGAGAAAAACCGCAGTGTTATCCGGCTTCAATAATGCCAAGAGGAGTCGGGCGCCTTGATATTACTGTCGGGCGCCACGGGTTATGTGGGCGCCGCGCTTCGCGCGGCGCTTGAACAGCACGATCTGCCGCTCCGTCTGTTGGTCCGCGCTGCAGATGCGATGAAAAACACATCGGCAGGTGATCGGGTGCAGTGGGATATGGCCAGTGGTAATGGCCTGCAGGATGCTGCATTTGAAGGTGTGTCGGTAGTGGTTCATTGTGCTGGTTTGGCGCATCGGCGCGCAGCGGAGCGCGCCTATCAGCGCATTAACGTTGAGGCTACCTCTGAACTCGCGCGGTGCGCTTTGAAAGCCGGCATTTCTCACTTTATTTATGTGAGCTCGCTGAATGTAGTCCCCGCCGAGGCACGCTCACCCAAGGATCCGGCATATCTTTATCCTGAGCCACAGGAGCGTTATGCGGCTTCCAAGTGGCGCGCCGAGCAGAGCCTGCATCAGATCTTCGCCGAGAGCACTTGTCAATTGACGGTGGTGCGCCCGGGGCTCGTTTATGATGTCGAGCTCACTGCGAACCTCAAGACAGTGGGTAGGCTATTGCGTTGGTGGCCGTGGCTCCTGCCCTCAGTGGGGCGCCGCAGCATGGTAGGGCGTGGGGATCTGGTGGCATTGTTGATCAACTGCGTACAGAGCGATTCAGGCGCGCCCGTGGGTCAGGGAACGATCTCGGCCACGGACGGAGCCGTCTACGATGCTGAGAGAATTTCGCGCGCGCTGTCACGGGGAATGAAATGGGGTGTCATGCCACAGTGGCTTTGCCGTCTCGCCGGTAGATCGCTTGATTGGCGGAGGGGCGATGAGGCCGGCACTCAATGGCGCAGCCTCGCTGCGGCTCACTGGACCGGCAACGCCCCCGTGGTAACGGGTTGGCGGCCTTCTTTGACGCTCGAATCCCGTGCCGCCGGGGAGACAGTGCGGTCATGATGACGCTAGCCGTCATGGCGCTGTTGGTCAGCCTGGGTCTGTGGGCATTTGTCAGGGTCGCCCCGCGGTGGGGTTTGGTTGATCAACCCAACTCACGCAGCCTGCATACGACTCCGACTGCGGTCAGTGGTGGCATCGTGCCCATGTTGGTTTTGGTCGTGGGGCTTCACACCACCATGACGGTTCCGGGGGCAACTACCATCTCCCTCATGACGCTTGCTCTGACAGCGATTGGCTTGCTGGATGACAGGCAAGGCTTGCCCAGTGGTGTGCGATTCCTTTGTTACCTCGCTGCGGGCCTCACGCTCTGCTGGCTCCTGCCGCCAGCCAGGTCGTTGAGCATAGTGGTGCTGGCCATGGCTGGCGTGGCCGTGGCCTGGTGCATCAATCTCGTGAATTTCATGGATGGCGCCGATGGTTTGGCGACCACTCAGGCGCTGTGCGTCGCGATGGGACTTGGTCTCATCGCTACCTTTGGGACTGTTCCCAATGCGGAGTTGGCGTGGCTGTCTGCCATGCTGTTTGCCTGCTGTGCACCACTGCTTTGGTTTAATTGGCCCCCGGCACGACTTTTTATGGGGGATGCAGGTGCCATTCCTCTTGGGTTTTTACTGGCGCTCATGGGGCTGCTAGCGTTGCTGACGGACCTCTCGGTGGGTTTGGCATGGCTGATTTTGATGATGCCGTTTCTGGTTGATTCGGGCGTTACACTTTGTATTAGAGCCCTCTCAGGGGAGCGGCTGCACGTTGCTCACCGGGATCACGCATATCAGCGCCTCAGCTTGCTTACAGGCGGGGCGCTGCCGGTTACGCTGGGGTTGCTGGCTATGCAAGTCATCTGGCAATTCCCGCTGGCTGTGACGGCCGTCAATAGCACTGTATTCCCCCTGCTTCTGGTACTTTTATCGGCCATTCCGTCGGTCGCTGCTGTGGTGTAT
>CALKHC010000076.1 GCA_938091425.1 uncultured Luminiphilus sp.
ACAGTGCTTCTGCGGCAAGCCGCGCCTGCGCTCTGAATTCCGTCAACGCGGGCTCTGAACGTTCCAGCTCGCCCTCCCAGTCAAGGAGTCGCTGCCGATCACTGTCGAGGAGCTGCCGGGTCTGGTCGAGGCTGCTCCGGGTTTGCTCGAGGTCTCGCTGAAGCTCTCCGCGGCGTTCCTGTGCAAAGCGCAGCGCCTGCTCAACGCGAGTCACTTCGCCGCCAATCGCGTAGTACTGTTCCTGAGCCGCGTTGAGCGCATCGCCAGCCTCGCTTTGCTGTGACCGAGCAGCTTCGATCTCACTGACGGTATGCGTCACCTCAGCCCTGGCCGCTTCTCGCTTGACGTCAAGTGAGCCAATTTCACCCGCCACCTCGCCGCGAGAAGCACTCAGCGTCCGCCACTGAATCGCAAACAGTTCGCTTTGAACCCTCCGCTCCTCGGATTTCAGCTCAGCATACTTCTCCGCGGCTCTGGCCTGACGATCCAGATGCGCAAGATTGCGCTGTAGCTCGTCTCGTAGATCGGTCAGTCGCTCCAAATTTTCGGTGGTGCGGCGCATGCGGCTCTCTGTTTCGCGCCGTCGCTCTTTATACTTGGAGATGCCGGCCGCCTCTTCAATAAAAACCCTCAGATCCTCGGGCTTCGACTCGATCAACCGAGACACCACTCCCTGTTCGATAATGGCGTAACTGCGCGGACCCAAACCCGTACCCAGAAACAAATCGGTGATGTCGCGTCGGCGACACTTTGCCCCGTTCAGGTAGTACTCCGACTGAGCCTGTCTCGTAACCACCCTGCGCACAGAAATTTCACTGTACGCGGCAAATTCACCAGCGACTTTTCCTTGAGCATTATCGAAGATCAGTTCAATAGACGCCTGACTGACAGGTTGTCGGCTGTTGGTGCCATTAAAAATGACATCCGTCATCGATTCGCCACGCAGCGTTTTTGCAGAGCTTTCACCCATCACCCATCTGACGGCGTCGATAATGTTGGACTTTCCACAGCCGTTGGGGCCCACCACCGCGCACATGTTGCCCGGAACCTGAACCGTGGTGGGATCGACAAAAGACTTAAAACCGGCCAGCTTGATGGATTTCAGGCGCATTATTGACTCTGGGTACCCGTCACTCGCACTGTTGTCCCACATAGGGCCGACAGCACTCAAAAACACAACATGTAGTGTATCGACTTCCGGCCAACAACACTATGTTTGATGGCGAATTTCGTCGACTAATCCGCCTGAAGGGTGATTTTGACGGGCTCGCTGAATCCAACCGGCACCGACGGCTGCACACTCCAGGCGACGGCGTTATCGCGCCCGGGCTGTCCGCTGGCAGATACCTGTACCTCAATCGATACCGCGCTAAAGGTAGAAATTTGCTGACCCGCCATTGAGGCGCTGTCATCCAGCCGCACAATCAAGGGCCAGTTCACGGGTGTTTGTCGCACCACGGCGATGGGCATGCCCGCCTCAACCCCCTCGGGGCGCGCCAGAACAAATAGTACGGCGTTAGCCGGTAACGGCTGATCCTCAGATACCGAGATCTCAACAGTGACGCCGGGAGTGGCCGCGGGCTCGGGAATGGGCTCACCCAGCTCCTGACGGGCGCGTTCGATAATCTGGCCCAGCATGTCATGCCCGGGCGAACCGGGCGGCTCTAACTGCCGAAGCCGCTGCCAGTAGACAATCGCCTGACGGTAGTCCGCCTCCTCAAACGCCGCCATACCCATCGTGGCCAAAGCGGCCGCCTGCATCGGATCAACCGCCAACGCCTGCTCGGCACGCGCGCGTGCCCGACGACTTAATACCCTCCCAGAAGAGAGAAATTCCGACTGGGCTGCCTTACCGAGAATCTCAGGCGCCGCTGCACCCGCGTCAATCAGCCGATCGTAATACCGCAACGCCTCGCCCGGCTCGTTGCCAGACAGATAGTACTCTCCCAGCAGCAAGGCATAATCGGCGTTTTGAGGACGATCCTCCGCACGATCCGTAATGCGCTCAATGAGCATCAACACATCCTCCGGCTGCGACTGCTCAATCCGTCCGAGCTGCTCGGTGATTTCGACATCCTCCCAACCGCCCAACATCCGATAAAGCAGCCACGCCGCGATCGCGAGCGTGCCAACCGAGGCAAGTTGCCCCCGCCCCGTATATACCGGATGCCTGCTCACCTCTGGCGAGACTTCTCCGACCTGATCCTCTAGCAATCGCAATGCGGCTTCCTCGCGCAGCTCAGCCGCCTCACCCACCAACTCGCGCTGACGAAGCCGGAGCCAATCTTGGTTCGTCTCGGGCGCTTCTCCTCGACGCCAGACTCTGGGCAAGACAACCAGCAGTGCCGCGGCCGCGGCCCACAACAGCAATGCGAATGCAAGAAAGGCGCTATTCAAGCGCGAGGCTCCCTGAGTAAGCGGTCTATTTCCGCCTGCTCTGCCTCGGTCAACGCATTGGCAGTGGAATCCCGACGCTGCCTGAAATGAGACAGCAACCCAGCGGCCCCCAAAATCAGCAAGACCCCGGGAGCGGCCCATAGCAGCAGCGTGTTGCGATCCACACCGGGTCGGTAGCGCACAAATTCTCCGTACCGAGCAACCATGAAAGCCAAGATCTCTTCGTCAGTCGCACCCTGCTCCAGCTGCTCATAGAGCACAACGCGGAGGTCCCGGGCAATGGGCGCATTGGAGTCGGCAATATTTTGATTCTGACATTTGGGACAACGCAGCTCCTGGCTGAGCTGGTGGTATCGCAGCTCGAGTTCAGGAGAAGAAAACTCATAGGTTTCAACCACAGCCAAAACGATCGGCGCCAGCCATAATTGGCAGCAGATCGCCGCGCTTACCAGGGCTCTTACCCAAGCGCTCATTGAACACCCTTCAAATCAGCTGCGACCACTGCCGCCGCGACCATCGGAAACCAACGACTGAAGTCACGCTGAAAGACTGCCTCGTCCAGTACACCCACATGCCGATGCGCAATCCGTCCCGTCGCGTCCAACACATAGGTTTCTGGCGCACCATAAACCCCAAGATCCAGTCCGACCGACCCCTCAACATCGACCACATTGAGCTGATAAGGATCACCCAATTGGGAGAGCCACTCCCTAGCCTTGACCGGCTCATCTTTGTAATTGAGGCCGTATATCGGAACACCTTGCTCGGCAAGGGCCAACAAATACGGGTGCTCCACTCGACAGGAGTAGCACCAGGTCGCCCACACGTTGACCAGCGCAGGTCGCTCTGCAAGGGCCGACACTGAGATCTGGCGGCCGCTTTTCAGTTCAGGTTGATCGAAATCAGGGAATGGTTGCCCCAAACGCGCTGCAGGCAGATCGGTCGGATCAATCGACAGCCCCCGAAAAAGCAATCCGGCAAGCACCGCAAAAGCAACCAGCGGGATAAATTTTTTAGCCTGCAACGGCCGCGACTCCGCGCTGTATTGCCGACTCACTAGATCGCTGCGATCGATAGCGGCGATCAAAAGCTGTGACCAATGCCCCGAGACCGATCATCAATGCACCCAACCATAGCCAGCGCACCATTGGCTTGTATTGTAGACGCACGGCCCATGCCTGCTCACCAATCGGCTCGCCCAGCGCGATGTACAGATCGCGCCACAGGCTCGCATCGATGGCGGCCTCGGTCATGATCTGGCCGCTGGCAAAATAGCGGCGCTTTTCCGGCACCAATACCGCGATCACCTTCTCATCACGCCTGACCTCAAATACCGCCTGATCGGCCAGGTAATTGGGGCCCGCCTGCTGTCCCAGACTGAGCAGCTCAAAGCGGTAAGCGCCCAGCGCCTCAACATCTCCTACCGCCATTCTCAAATCGCGCTCTTGGTTTTCCTGAGACACAACAACCGCCCCCAAAACCACCGCTGCAAACCCGAGGTGCGCCATTGCCATACCGATGAAACTAGGCGTCAATCGCCGCCATTTCAGTGCGCCTTCTGCGCCGGTTGTGATGCGCCGCCAAAGATCCTTGAAAACCCCCAACGCCACCCAGCCTGACAGCAAAACCGCGAGCGCGATCCAAAGATTGAAACCCTCGCTCCCCAGGAACGCGAGGGCAATCGCCACCACCAACACCCCAATACCGGGCACCAGGAGCTCATGCAACCAGCGCCGGGTGGTGTCCTCCCGCCAGCGAGAGAGCGGCCCCACCGACATAAACGGCATCACCAGCGCCATCAACGGCACAAACACGGCGTTGAAGTACGGGGGCCCAACGGAATATTTTCCCAGAGAAAAGGCGTCCATAATGAGGGGGAACAGCGTCCCTAGCAGTACGACAATCGTCGACACAATGAAGACCAAGTTATTGATCATCAGTAAGGATTCACGAGAGACACCGGAATAGCTCACGCGGCTGGCGACAGAGGGCGCGCGGAGCGCATAAAGCAACAATGACCCGCCCACAACCAGAGCCAGAAAAATTAAAATGAACAGGCCGCGCTCAGGATCCGCAGCGAAGGCGTGAACACTCGTCAGCACGCCGGAGCGCACAAGGAACGTACCTAGTAATGACAGTGAAAAAGCGAAAATGGCGAGTAGTACAGTCCAGGAACGGAAAACGCCTCTTTTCTCGGTCACTGCAAGGCTATGCACCAAGGCGGTTCCCATCAGCCAAGGCATGAACGACGCATTTTCGACCGGATCCCAAAACCACCAGCCACCCCATCCCAGCTCGTAGTAGGCCCACCAGCTGCCGAGCATGATGCCCAAGGAGAGAAAACCCCAGGCCACGTTCGTCCAAGGTCTGGACCACCGCGCCCAAGACGCATCAAGTCGACCTCCCATCAAGGCAGCGATGGCAAACGCAAATGGCACGGATAAACCGACATAGCCCATATACAGAAGCGGCGGATGGATAATCAGCCCGGGATCCTGAAGCAGTGGATTCAAATCGTTACCATCTAGGGGAGTGTTCGGTAATAACCGCTCGAAGGGGTTGGACGTCAGTAGCGAAAACGCCAGGAAACCCACCGCCACCATGCCCATGACGCTGAGCACCCGTGAGACCATGAGCAAAGGCAGGCCGCGACTAAAAGTTGCCACCGCCGTCATCCAGCCAGCCAGGATGAGCACCCAAAGCAAAAGTGAGCCCTCGTGGTTACCCCACAATGCCGAAAACTTGAATATGGGCGGCAAAAGACTGTTGGAATTAGCGGCGACCACGGCCACCGAGAAATCATCTTGCAAGAAGCTCACAGCCAGTAAGGCAAATGCCACGGCGACGAAGACCGTCACGCCCACGGCCAGTGAGGGCGCCATATTCATGGCTGCCACATCGCGCCGCATCGAACCCCACATCGGCACCACGGCCAGTCCAATCGCCAGCACGAAGGCAATGATCAGCGCTACGTGGCCAAGTTCCGGGATCACGGGAGTAAAGGTTTCTCTTGCGGGGCTGTTTTGCCCTCAAGTGCCGCAGCCACTTCGGGAGGCATGTAGTTCTCATCATGCTTGGCCAGCACCTGTGTGGCCACTAACATTCCCGACTCATCAAGCATGCCCTCTGCCACGACACCCTCTCCCTCAGCAAACAGGTCTGGCAGAATGCCGGCGTAGCGCACTGGCACAGACGCCTCGTAATCCGTCACCCAAAAAGTGGTATCGAGATCCGTGTCGCTGCGCTCAATACTCCCCTCGACGACCATGCCACCCAACCGGATGCTGCGATCCGTTGGCGCTTTGCCCGCCACCACATCCGCGGGCGGATAGAAAAGATTGATGTTGTCCCGCAGTGCAAATGCCACCAGACCAATCGCCGCGCTAGAGAGCACGACCGTGAGACTGACCAGAACCAATCGCTGCTTTCGAATCGGATGCATTAGACGTCAGACCCCATCACGGACGCTTGATTGGCTGTCGCAGCCGCTGCACGGCGCTGCTCCGCCTGAAGCCAGCGCCAATGCTGCTGCATGCGTTTAATAGGTAACCACACCATGAACACGAGCGGCAACGCTGTGAGTGCGTAGGCCAGCCACACGTAAAAGCCGTGGCCATCCATGTACCAGACCGAGGCGAGTGACTCAAAATACATCAGGTGTCCCCCACGAGCTGCTTTAACCAACCGGACTCCCGGTGGGTCCAGACCAGTTCTGCGCGCATATTTAGCAACAACGCCAACACAAACAGGCAGTAGAAGGCCACAATCATCAGCAGCAGCGGATAGAGCATGCTCGCGTCAATCGCCGACTCCCCGGTAAATTTAATCGATGCGGGCTGATGAAGTGAGTACCACCAGTCGACAGATTTGTAGATGATCGGAATATTGACTGTACCCACGAGGCTGAGGACAGCGCAGGCACGCGCTGCAGCGGTTTTGTTTTCATAGGCCTCAAACAGTGCCACCACACCCAGATAGAGAAAGAGCAGTATCAGCATAGAGGTAATGCGAGCGTCCCAGACCCACCATGTTCCCCAGGTCGGTTTACCCCAAATGGCACCGGTCACCAACGCGATTGCCGTCAGGATAGCACCGACAGGCGCCGCGGCGCGCATCGTGACATCAGCCATCCTGATCCGCCAGATCAGACTGACGGCGCCCGCAAACGCCATCACGTAGTAACCGGCGAGGGCCACTACGGCCGCGGGCACATGAATATAGATGATGCGGTAAGAGTTCCCCTGACGGAAATCCGGCGGCGCCACCAGTAGGCCCCAGATGGCACCCACCAGCAGCAAAGTCACAGTGATGGGCAACAACCACCTGACGAGGCTGCCACTAAAACCGAAAAACCAGGGTGGTGAACCCAATTTGTGAATGAACGTCCACATGCTCGTATTATAGCGCCTAACAGCCCTCAATAACGCGCCCACTGGCGCCATCACCCATTCTCAGGAGCGCAATCAGCTATCGAGTGAGACGCGCAGTGCAGCGCCAATAGCCAGCGGCGCAATGACCAACGACCCGAGCGCTAACGCCCCCAGCAGCGCCAGCCAACTTTCAGGGTTACCACCCAGCACCGCCTCACGGACAGCGGTCGTCCCGAAGATCAAAACCGGCACGTTGAGCGGAATAATGAGCAAGGACAGCAGCAGGCCGCCGCGACGAATATTGATCGTCAGCGCACTTCCCAGAGCGCCAATGAGCGTCAGACAGATTGTTCCCAGTAAGAGGCTTACCAGCAGAGTAAGCAACCCCTCATCTGGCAACCCCAACATCACGCCAAAGAGCGGTGACACCAAGGTCAGCAAAAACCCGGTCGCGAGCCAATGGGCAGACACCTCGGCAAGCGCAGTGACCGCAAGCGGATAAGGTGCCAGGGCCAACTGCTCCAAGCTGCCATCTTCGAAATCGGATGCAAACAGCTTGGCACTGACCATCAGACTGGCCAACAAGGCCACCACCCAGAGGATGCCCGGGGAGAGCGTCGCCAAACGGGCCGGGTCCGGCCCCAGCCCCAGCGGAAACAATGTAATGACCATGAAGAAAAATAGCAGCGGGTTGGCGACATCTGCAGGGCTCGTCATGATGCTTCGCCCGTGGCGCAGGAATTGCCTCAGGAAAACAGCCCTGAGGGACAACAGCGGTCGATCAGACGGCATAGTGACCCAAATCCAGATCTTGCTGCAGCGTCCCGAACCGGCTTGGCTGGTGACTGGTAAAGACCGTTGCGCCGCCCCCGTTAAGGTGGCTGCGAACACACGCCTCCAGCCACTCGCATCCGGCCACGTCAAGCGCAGTAAACGGCTCATCCAATAACCACAACGGTGCGTCACTCAGCAGCAGTCTCGCCAACGCTACCCGCCGCTGCTGCCCCGCCGACAAGGCACCAACGGGGCGATGCTCGTACCCTGCCAGATTCACCGCCGCCAGAGCCTCGCAAATCTGGCCAGCTGAAGCGGTGACATCGCTAGCCGGGTGCCAACGAAGATTGTCCACTGCGCTGAGACCCAATTTTAGTGCGGAGGCATGCCCTAAATAGAGAAAAGCGCCCGCATGTCGGATCTCGCCCGTCACACCCAGCCTGGCCACACCCGCCAACCCCCGCAGTAGGCTGGTCTTGCCCACTCCGTTGGCGCCCACCAGCTGCCAGATTTCACCTCCTGTGACTCTGAGGTCAACGCCACTCAGCAGCCTGCGGTCTCCGCGCTCAATCGCAACCTGAGTGGCCTCGAGTAGCATCAGAGATTCACAACGCGGATATCGGGCAGACCCAAACTGTCATCCACTTCAACCTTGAGGCCCTGAAAATCAAACAGGCTCTGATCGAGTAGATGCGAGGGCGCGACATTACCCAGCGCTCTGAAGATGGTCTCTGTCCTTCCCGGATATTGTCGCTCCCAGTCCGTCAGCATGCCCTTGATCTCCTGTCGCTGGAGATTTTCTTGAGTGCCGCAGAGATTGCAGGGAATAATCGGGAACTGCATGGCGCGCGCATACTCTGCGATATCCGACTCGCGACAGTACGCCAGCGGCCGGATCACGACATGGCGTCCGTCGTCGCTTTTTAATTTCGGCGGCATGGCCTTGAGCTTGCCGCCGAAAAACAGATTGAGAAACAGCGTCTCGACAATGTCATCGCGATGATGGCCCAAGGCGATTTTGGTCGCGCCAATCTGCTCGGCAAAACCGTACAGTGTGCCGCGGCGCAACCGCGAACACAGCCCGCAGGTTGTTTTGCCCTCGGGAATAATACTGCGCACAACGCTGTAAGTGTCCTTCTCCAGTATGTAGAACGGCACGCCCAGCGTCTCCAAATAATCCGGCAAAACATCCTCGGGGTAACCGGGCTGCTTTTGGTCTAGGGTCACGGCCACAATTTCAAAGTCGATGGGCGCACTGCTTCTGAGTGAGATAAGCAGTTCCAACATGGCGTGAGAGTCTTTGCCGCCCGAGATGCACACCATAATGCGGTCACCCGCCTCAATCATGCTGAAATCGGCGATCGCCTTGCCCATCTGTCGACGCACTCGCTTGCGCAACTTGTTGAACTCAAGGCGGTCCTTGCGGGTATCCCTGCCGTGAGTGGCATGAGCCTCGCCATTATCTGCTTGCGACATCATTGATTCCTGACATGCCTCACCGCCGTGAGCGTCATGCTCTCGCCGTAGTGCCGTGAATGATATGAGAGACCACCGCGCGGCGCAAAAGGCGGTTGCCAAAGCAAGTTGGGCGGCGACTTGAGTTTTCACTCGTCTGACAGGACAATCCGAGCCGCTTCCAAACCACCACACGTCGTCGACAAGCAAGGAACCCCATCATGAAAGCACCCGCACGCGTTACTGTCACCGGAGCCGCAGGACAAATTGGTTATGCCCTGCTCTTTCGAATCGCCTCGGGGTCGATGTTGGGTGATGATCAACCCGTCATCCTACAGCTGCTCGACATCACCCCCGCGATGGATGCGCTTGGCGGCGTCAAGATGGAGCTAGATGACTGTGCGTTTCCATTGCTGGCAGATGTCATCTGCACCGATGACCCAGAAGTGGCGTTTAAGGACACTGATTATGCGCTGCTAGTGGGCGCGCGGCCTCGTGGACCGGGCATGGAGCGCAAAGACCTGCTCGAGGCCAATGCCGCCATTTTTGGCGTTCAGGGCAAAGCGATCAACGCAGTTGCCAGTAGAGACATCAAGGTGCTGGTAGTCGGCAATCCCGCGAATACCAATGCGCTGATTACACAGCGCAACGCGCCGGATATCGATCCCCGACAGTTCACCGCAATGACAAGGCTCGACCATAATCGAGCTAAAACTCAGCTCGCACAGAAAACCGGGTCTACCGTAAACGACATTCGCCAAATGACGATTTGGGGCAATCATTCCGCCACCCAGTACCCCGACCTTCATCACGCTTTAGTCTCGGGCGAGTCGGCCATGAACGGTTTGGATATGGACTGGTACGGCGAAACCTTTATCCCCGTGGTGCAACAGCGAGGCGCCGCCATCATCGAGGCCCGGGGCGCGTCTTCTGCCGCTTCAGCGGCCAACGCCGCCGTGGATCATATGCGCAGTTGGGCGCTGGGTACGCCTGCCGATGATTGGGTTTCCATGGGGGTCATTTCCGACGGGTCCTACGGCATCGAACCCGGACTCATTTACTCGTTCCCCTGCCGCTGCGTCGGCGGCGGCTGGGAGATCGTGCAGGATCTCGAGCTCTCCGCATTCAGCCGGGAAAAAATGGACGCTACCGCGCAGGAACTGACTGAAGAGCGGGATGCCGTCGCGCACTTGCTGGGGTAACGCGGCCGCTAAACTTCTCTGAGAATCACCACCGGCGGTACGTTGACAACCCGCCGGCACGACCAGACTCCCAGCGCGCCCACGATCACCGCACCTAGACTGGGCCCAAGGGCCCACATCAGCGGCGTTGGGGTCCAGCTCATCTCAAACACCTGTGTCTGCAAACCCCAGGCCGCCACCTCCGCACCGACACTGGCCAGCGCTCCAGCGAGTCCCCCTAACACCAGAAACTCGATCCAGAGCGCGCCCAGCACAACGCCCTTGCGTGCGCCCACAGCCCGCAGTAAAGCACTCTCACGCAAGCGCCCATCCAAGCTCGAGCGGACGCCGGAGATCAACACCAAGCCCCCCGCCAATAAAATAACGCCGAGTACGAGCTCCAGCGCACGGGCGACCTGGTCGATCACCACCCGCATTTCACGAATCACGATATCGAGCTCGATAACGGTCACCGTGGGCAAAATCCCCACTAACTGATTGAGCAGCGACTTCTGTTCGGGCAGCAAACGAAAACTGGTCATGTACATACCTGGAAAAGCTTGGAGCACCTTGGGCGGAAACACCATAAAGAAATTGGGTCGCATGGACTGCCAATCTACAGAGCGGATGTTGAGCACAGTCGCCTCAAGCGAATCTGCGCCAATGCGCAATGACAGCCGATCGCCCAAGGCGGCGCCGATGTCACTGGCAAACTCCTCTTCGAGTGAAACCCAGGCCTCATCGGTGTCAGCTGCCCACCACTCTCCTGCCAGCAGCGCATTACCGGTGGGTAGCTGCTCTGACCAAGTGAAGTTCGCCTCCCGTTGTCGCGGTGCGCCGTCCTCCTCAAGCTCTTCCCACCGGGGCAGCGCCGCGTCGTTCACACTGATCACCCTGCCCCGGGTCATCGGGTACAGCATCTCCGACAAGATCTCGTTGTCAGCAAAAAACCGTTGCAGCTCTGGCCGTTCCTCGGGCGCTAGATTCATCAGGAAGTGGTTGGGCGCGTCGGCCGGCAATTGTGCTTGCCATTGACCGATCAACGAAGTCCGCACTACCGACAGCAGCAGCATCAGCATGATCGCCATGGCAAATATCACCATCTGCAAGGCGTTAGCCCGACCCCGCCGCTGCAGCCCCGCCAATGCCACACGCCACAGGCTGCCGGCAAAGCCCCCCACCGATCGGCCGCCGGAGAGCAATATGCTGGCGGCCACGTAACCCAGACCCATCACCACAGACAGTCCCGCGATAACGGCGCCGGTCACCAGTGCACTGCCGCTGTACCACCACATGAGCGCCACGATCGCTATGCTCCCCAAAACAAAATCGCGGGAGCGCTGCGCTTCAGCAACACCCATGTCGGCGCGAAGCACTCTCAGCGGTGAAGCCTGACCGAGACGCCGGAGCGGCGGCCAGGCAAAAAACATCAGACACACCGCCGCGGTCACCGCACCAATCAGTACCGGTTTCAACCCGGCGGCCCCGGGCTCAACGGGTAACAAGGTGCCCAGCACCCGAATGAAGGCTTCCTGCAGAACCCAACCCAGCGCACAACCAAGCAGGGTGCCGAGCAGTCCGATCCAAAACAAACTCCGGCCATACAGACTGGCGATTTCCGGAGACTGAGCGCCAAGGCTCTTGAGAATGGCCACGTATTGCGTATGTCGCTCACCAAAACGCCGACTTGCCAGAGTGATGGCCGCGGCAGCCAGCACGACCGCCAGACTACCGGCGAGCAATAAAAAACCCTGCGCCCTGTCGAGGGTTTCACCAATACTGGGCTGAGCCCCTTCAACAGAATCCAAGCGCTGACCCTGTCCTAACTGAGGCTTAACCCACTCCGTAAACGAGGCGATCGCATCTGGAGCGCCACTCAGTAGCAGGCGATATTCGACGCGGCTACCCGGCTGGATTACGCCTGTGGCCGGAATATCAGCGGTATTCATCAATAGTCGGGGACCAAAGCCGAAGACAGCGGTTGTGGCATCGGGCTCACCCCGAACCGCACCGCTGACCAACAGGGGTTGCTCCCCCACGATGATGGACTCTCCCAGCTCAACATCGAGCAGCGCAAACAATCGCGGCGCCAGCCAGACCTCGCCTACGTCGGGAATGGCCCCTGTGGCACGCACTTCGCCATAAGGCTCCAAAGACCATAGCAACTCCCCTCGCAGCGGGTATCCCGGTGACACCGCCTTGATCGATGCCAGCGCCATATGATCGATGTCGGCCACCGCCATTGAAGGAAATCCGACCACCTCGGTGGGCTGAAGTTGCTGCTGCTCAGCCGCAAATAACCAGGGCTCTGGTATCGGCGATCTACTCACAACCACCATATCGGCGGCCAGGAACCGGGCGCTTTCAGACAATAACGCCGACTGCAGTCGGGTCACAAAACTGCTGACGCCCACCACCACCGACACCGCGAGCACCAATGCCATCAGTAATATGCCCAGCTCACCGCTGCGCCACTCTCTCGCGAGTAACCTCCAGGTCAGCGCCTGTTTCACGGTCCAGACAACTCCCCTGCTGTCATCGAAAAACGTTGATCGCAACGCTCTGCGAGGCGCTCATCATGGGTGACGAGTACCAGAGTGGTGCTCGCCCGCGCATTCAACTCAAAAAGCAAATCAATAATTCGCTCTCCGGTCCGAGTGTCGAGATTACCTGTCGGCTCGTCGGCAAACAGCACCGCCGGCTCTCTGGCAAACGCCCGGGCAATGGCGACCCGCTGCTGCTCGCCCCCCGACAGGGTGGTCGGATAATGCCCAAGCCTTTCCTGAAGTCCGACCTCCCTCAGAAAACGCTCGGCAATACTGCCCGCCTCACGGATACCCGCCAGTTCAAGCGGCAGCATGACGTTCTCCTTTGCGGTCAACGCGGGGAGCAATTGGAAATTCTGAAAAACGAAGCCCACTTTTTCAGCGCGCAGCCGAGCACGAGCATCCTCGTCTAGCGCACTGAGATTCACTCCGTCCAGCCAGACCTCCCCCGCGGAAGCCACATCCATACCCGCGAGCAGTCCCAGCAAGGTAGACTTACCGGAACCAGACGCACCGACAATAGCGGCAGATGTACCCGCTACAATCTCTAGGTCGACGCCGCGCAATATGGTGAGATCACCATCGGCGGTGGGTACCGTTTTAAGGAGTTGGCTTACTTTGATCATACTGCGTGTCCTCGCACGACGCTTACGAGTCACGGCGTGGCTCGGATTGCTGTTGCTTGTTCTCTCAGGCGCAGCCGCTGCACAGCCGACCCAGCCCATCCTTGTGCTCGGTGACAGCATCAGCGCCGCCTACGGACTATCACTGGAACAGGGCTGGGTGGCGCTACTGGATTCGCGATTGCAAAACGAGGACAGGCCATACCACACCGTGAATGCCAGTATATCAGGGGATACTTCTGCAGGCGGCCTGCGCAGGCTGCCCGGGTTGCTCGAGACCCATGAACCCCGCATTGTGATCGTCGAGCTGGGGGGTAATGACGGTCTGCGTGGCTATCCAGTGGGACAACTCCGAAACAACCTGATCAGCATGATCGAATTGATCGAGACCGCGGACGCCACGGCGTTGATCTTGCCCATGGAGATCCCACCGAATCTTGGGAAGTTTTACACCGACGCCTTTCGCGCCACCTTCACTGAAGCAGCCGAACAAACCGGCGCAGCATTGGCCGACTTCCCACTGGTGTCGGTCGCGCTCGAACCCGAACTCATGCAGTCCGACGGCATTCACCCGACCGCGGCAGCCCAGCCACTGATTCTCGATACGGTGTGGTCAAGCCTGGAGGAACTCCTGTGATCAGGCAGCCCTCTGCGCTGAACGAAAATCCCGAGCCTGATCAAAGCGCGCTGCAACGCAAGCTGGAAATCATTATTTTCGGCACCGGGACGTTGGCAGGACGCCGTTTCGACATGACGCTGATCGCCGCGATTCTCTTGAGCGTTACCGTTGTCGTGTTGGACTCGGTTCCGGAATTGGACGCGACAGTTGGCGCAAGCTTCTGGTATGCGGAACTCTGCTTCACCGGCCTTTTCACACTCGAGTACATCACTCGCGTCTGGTGTACACATAATCGAGCGGCCTATGTTTTAAGCTTCTGGGGCATCGTTGACCTGCTCGCGATTGTCCCGACCTACATCGCTTTCTTGTTTCCAGAGGCGGCGCCATTAGTGGTCATCAGATTGCTGAGGGTACTCCGGGTATTCAGGGTTTTCCGCTTGGTGAGCCTGTTTTCCGAGCTCAATGAAATTCTAGCTGTCTTGCGCAGCACCTCGAGGTCGATTTTTGTCTTTCTGGTCATGGTCATGCTAGTGGTCGTGGTTTTTGCCTGCGTCATTTATGTCATTGAAGGTCCTGCTCATGGGTTTAGCAGCATTCCCCTAAGCATCTACTGGGCAGTCGTCACCATTACTACCGTCGGCTATGGTGACTTAGTCCCGCAAACGGCTGCCGGGCGCTTCGTGGCGGGCTTCGGCATGCTGGTTGGTTACTCCATCATTGCCGTGCCGACCGCCATCATCACGCGCAAGCTCTGGGAACGCATTAACGACCAACGGGCGGCGCAACCGACGCTGCCTTGGAACTGTCCAGTCTGCGCAAAACAAGGGCATGCTCTGGCGGCCCTGTTTTGCCAGCATTGCGGTGCGGAACTCGATGTGCCGAGCGACATTCGTGAGCGAGCGCAGCGCAATGACTAATCAACCGACATCAATCTATGGCTACCGCAAGTACTGGGCAGAGTGTCTGGGACCGGCACCCTGGCTGCCTATGTCGCGCACTGAGATGGAGCAACTGGGATGGGACAGTTGCGACATCATTATCGTCTCTGGAGACGGCTACGTTGATCATCCCAGTTTCGGCATGGCGGTGATCGGACGAGTGCTGGAGGCACAGGGGTTTAGGGTTGGCATGATCGCGCAACCTGACTGGCGGTCCCCTGAGCCCTTCACCGCGCTCGGCCGTCCCAACTTGTTTTTCGGGGTCACGGCCGGAAACATGGACTCCATGATCAACCACTACACAGCGGACCGGAAACGTCGCAATGACGATGCCTATACCCCGGGCAACGTCGGGGGTAAACGCCCTGATCGGGCCGTGACCGTCTACAGCCAGAGGCTGAAAGAAGCCTACCGCGATGTTCCTATCATCGTCGGCGGCATTGAGGCCAGTTTGCGCCGCATTGCGCATTACGATTATTGGAGTGACCGGGTCAAACGCTCGGTATTACTCGATAGCCGGGCCGACCTACTGGTCTTTGGCAACGCCGAGCGCGCGATTGTGGATATCGCTCACCGGCTGGCGCATGGCGAACAAGTTGGCGAGTTAACGGATATTAGAGGCACTGCCTATGTCACGCGACATCTCCCTGCAGATCGCGCTCTGATCAACTCGACATCAGTCGACGAACCTGGTCGGATCGAGACCCATCCGAATCCTTACGAGGGCATGGAGAGTGAACCTTGCGCGGAAGGCCAAACTGATGAGAACGAGTCGCCAGATCCGGCACCGGTTCGGCTCATGGCCAGCTCGAAACAGGACACCCACGCAATTCGACTGCCCTCAGCCGAGGCAGTCATGGAAGACCCGGTGCTGTATGCCCACGCGTCACGGGTGTTTCACAAGGAGACCAACCCACACAACGCACTGCCTCTTGTTCAGGCTCACGGAGACCGCGAGGTTTGGCTGAATCCGCCTCCGATCCCATTGGAAACAGATGAATTGGACTGGGTGTTCGAGCTGCCTTATCAGCGACTCCCCCACCCTAGCTATGGTGACGCTGCCGTTCCTGCTATGGAGATGATCCAGCATTCCGTGAATATCATGCGGGGCTGTTTTGGGGGCTGTACCTTTTGCTCCATCACCGAACACGAGGGGCGCATTATTCAGAGTCGCTCCGAAGCGTCTGTACTGCGTGAAGTGGAGCGTATTCGGGATACCAGTCCCGCATTCACCGGCGTGATCTCGGACCTAGGCGGCCCTACCGCCAATATGTGGCGCATAGCCTGCAAAGACAAAGAAACGGAGGCGGCCTGCCGAAAGCTCAGCTGCGTGTACCCGGGCATTTGCAAAAACCTGAATACTGATCACACACCGCTTATCAACCTTTATCGCAAGGCACGACAAACCAAGGGCGTGAAAAAGGTGCTGATTGCCTCTGGACTCCGTTACGACCTGGCGGTCGAGAGCCCAGAGTATGTGCGCGAGCTGGTCACCCATCATGTCGGTGGGTATCTCAAGATTGCGCCTGAACATACTGAATCAGGCCCACTTTCCAAGATGATGAAACCGGGCATGGGCAGCTATGACCGATTCGCTGAGATGTTTGAACGGTTCTCTCGAGAAGCAGGTAAAAAGCAGTACCTGATCCCCTACTTCATCGCCGCACATCCCGGGACCACCGACGAAGACATGATGCATCTGGCGCTGTGGTTAAAACAGCATCGCTTCCGAGCTGATCAGGTACAAACTTTCTACCCTTCCCCCATGGCGACAGCCACGGCGATGTATCACACGGGCATGAATCCCCTGCAACGGGTGAAACGCAACAGCCAATCTCTGAGCACCGTGAAAAGACTGAGTCAGCGACGTTTGCACAAGGCCTTTCTTCGATACCACGACCCCGATAATTGGCCGTTGCTGCGCAAAGCGTTAAAACAAATGGGCCGCCGGGATCTGATCGGAAATGGCTCAAAGCATCTGGTGCCCTCAAGACAACCGCCCAAGCGCCATCGTGTCGTCAAGCCCGGGAGCGGCAACTTTCGTACCCAACACAGTGGAGAGCATCGCGGCAAGGGTCGGCGCCGTTAGGCGCTGACGACCAATCCCCCTTCAACCGAAGCCGCTATCAAATCACCCAACTGACGGAATTCCACACGCCGCGGCGTCTTTTTACGCCACATTAAACCGATCTGCCGGGTTATATTGGCTTGATCAAAAGGTTTCACTGTCAGGCCTGTGTTGGCGGCAATCCCTGCCTCAACCGCCATGCCCGGCAATAACGTGACACCGATGCCATTGGCTACCATCTGAACAATGGTTGCCAAACTCGTCGCCTGATACGGCACGGTGATCTGTGAGTCCCGCAATTTGCAGGCCTCCAGCGCATGATCGCGAAGGCAGTGACCCTCCTCCAGCAACAGCAGTGACTCTCCTTTCAAATCCGTGCTGCGCAGCGCTGTTCGACTTGCAAGCGGATGGTCCTGTGGACAGGCGAGCAGAAAATCGTCCGCGAAGAGCGGCATGGTCTCAACCTGCTCAGCGGGAAACGGCAGGGCAAGTAACAACACATCGAGCTCCCCAGCGAGTAGCGCGTCAACTAGCGGCTGACTGAGATCCTCTCGGATGAAAAGCTTGAAAGCCGGGTGTTGAGTCCGGACCTGACTCAGCAAACCGGGGAGCAGGTAAGGCGCCACCGTGGGGATCACGCCCATTCGCATCCTGCCTTGAAACGGCACGCCTGCCCCGGTGCAAAGGCTGACCATGTCCTCTACCCCAACCAGCAAGTCTCTGGCGCGATCCACCACCTCCGAGCCCAGCGACGTGAGGAATACCCTGCGGTTATTTCGCTCAACCAGACTGGCTCCGAGCGACTCTTCAAGCTCATGCACACCCGCGCTGAGAGTGCTTTGGCTGACATGACAAGCAGCGGCAGCCTGACCAAAGTGCTGGTGCTCTGCTACGGCACAGAGGTAGCGGAGCTGTTTCAGTGTCGGTTGACGCATAACGAGTCTCCTTATCGACCGGCGACCCGGGCGTCACGGGTCGGACTGACGCCCAGGGGAAAGGCGTTGGTATCCGGACTGCCCCGATGTTCCCTGGGTGGCTCAGATGATAATCGGTTTTTTCGATCGATTTTTTTTAAATTTCCAGTAAGCCAAAATTGCGCAACCTCGGTATATTAGTGCGACGCTGATGGCAGCGACGCTTTAGGCTGCCTCTGTAATTCGATAAGGAACACACAAGGAGTAAGTCATGGAACTGAAAGGCAGTACTACCGAACAAAACCTGAAGGACGCTTTCGCTGGTGAATCTCAGGCGAACCGGCGCTACCTCTATTTCGCCTCAAAGGCAGATGTCGAGGGTTATAACGACGTGGCAGCAGTATTCCGCTCCACAGCAGAAGGCGAAACAGGGCACGCGCATGGCCACCTAGAGTATCTGGAAGAAGTCGGCGATCCAGCGACTGGTCTGCCCATGGGCGATACCAAGAAGAACCTCGAAGCATCGATTGCTGGTGAGACTCACGAGTACACCGATATGTATCCCGGTATGGCAAAAACCGCGCGAGACGAGGGGTTTGACGAAATCGCAGACTGGTTCGAAACGCTGGCTAAAGCTGAGCGTAGCCATGCCAATCGTTTCCAGAAGGCACTGGACAACCTCGACGATTAATCCGAGCTCTCGCTCAAACACAATGGGGGGAGCAACTTTGCTCCCCTTGTTTTTTTCGACGTATGCACACCCCCGCTCCACTAAGTTTGATGCACCGCTGCCCGGCAGCACTGAACTCAGGGAGTTATTTGGCAACCAAGAGCAAAACAAGTCATGAAAGAAGGCAGTATTGACGCACCCACCCGGCATCCTTTGGATTGGCAAAGTGATGATTTTTGGGACAAAAGCGCTCTCAACGAGGAGTTGGAGCGTGTCTTTGATGTCTGTCACGGCTGCCGCCGCTGTGTGAGCCTGTGTGACGCTTTCCCCACACTGTTTGATTTGATTGACGAATCAGAAACGATGGAGGTCGACGGCGTCGACAAAGCGGACTTCGGCTTGGTCGCCGAACAGTGCTACCTCTGTGACCTGTGCTATTTGACGAAGTGCCCGTATGTACCGCCGCACGAGTTCAATGTGGACTTCCCTCATCTGATGCTGCGCGCGAAGGCGCAGAAGTTCAGAAATCAGGGCGCATCGCTCAGAGATCGCACGCTGACGAGTACTGACAAGCTGTTGTCCACGACCTCTATCCCGCTTGTTGATGTAACGGTGAACGCCCTCAACAATACCGGCCTATTCAGAAAGGCTCTGTCTGCCAGCCTGGATATTCACCATGAGGCGCCACTGCCCAAACTGCACAGCAAGACATTGCGCAAGCGGGTTAAGCCCTTGCTCGTGCCGCAGGAGCCGCGGCAGGTTGGCAATACCACCGGCAAAGTGGCGCTCTATGCCACCTGTTACGGCAACTACAACAGCCCCGAAGTGGGTGAAGATTTTGTCAAAGTGTTTCAGCACAACGGGATTCACATCGATATCGTGCCCAAGGAGCAGTGCTGTGGCATGCCGAAATTGGAGCTCGGAGACCTGAATAGCGTGGACGCACTGAAGCAGGCCAACATACCCGTTTTGGCCAAGCTAGTTGATGAGGGCTACGACCTCACGGCGCCCATCCCCTCCTGCGTGTTGATGTACAAACAGGAGCTACCATTGATGTACCCGGATGATCCGGATGTGATCAAGGTGCAAAAGGCCTTCTACGACCCCTTTGAGTATCTTTGGGCGCGACATAAAGGTGATGCGCTCAAGACCGAGTTCACGTCAGCATTGGGCAGCGTGGCGTATCAGGTGGCCTGCCACCAACGAGTGCAAAATATTGGCTTGAAGACGAGGGACGTGCTGAACCTCGTCAATGAAAGCGACGTCACCGCCTATGAACGGTGCTCGGGTCATGACGGCACCTATGCCGTCAAAAAAGAAACCCGAGACAAATCGGTCAAGATTGCACGACCCACCGTCCGCAAGGTCGACGAACAGGCACCTGACCGTTTCATCAGCGACTGCCCTATGGCGGGCGAGCACATCGCCCATCTTTCATCAAAAGTGGACAAAGCGGAGCACCCGATGACACTGCTGCGCGAGGCCTATGGTCTGTAATCTTCTACACTGATGGTAATTGATTCATTACACATTCGAGGAATCGGACATGACACATTTAACGCGTGATGACTTGTGGAGCCTTGAGGAGTACGCCACCAAGCGTTCGGATTTCCGAGCTGAAGTCATGGCTCACAAGAAAAACCGACAATTGTCGCTCGGTGAGCACGCCCGGCTTTACTTTGAAGATGCCACCACTATTCGCTACCAGATTCAGGAGATGCTTCGCATTGAGAGAGTCTTTGAAGCGGAGGGCATCGAAGAAGAACTCAGCGCTTACAATCCGCTCATCCCAGATGGCCACAACTGGAAGGCCACTTTTATGATCGAAATCCCTGATCCCGCCCAACGCGCCGTGCGTCTAGGCGAAATGATTGGGATCGAGGACCAGATATGGCTTCAGGTAGGCGACCTCGACCGCATAGTGCCGATTGCTGATGAAGACCTGGATCGCACCACGGCAGACAAAACGTCCTCGGTCCACTTCCTTCGCTTTGAGGTGACGCCCGAGCAGATCAATGCGTTGAAAGACGGCGCCACTCTGTACGCCGGCATTGATCATCCAAGCTATCCCATCGATCGCTACGAGATACCCGCTGTCATTCGGGAATCACTAACAGCCGACCTCGTGCTAACGGAGC
The DNA here is from genome assembly GCA_938091425.1 of uncultured Luminiphilus sp. Lineage (GTDB taxonomy): Bacteria > Pseudomonadota > Gammaproteobacteria > Pseudomonadales > Halieaceae > Luminiphilus. The sequence goes on from CALKHC010000076.1 coordinate 20,694, forward strand.
ATTGAAGTCATGATGAGTGGTCATGACGCTTCTGAGCGAGCGGGTATCTAACGCATGACGCTGGTGGTTTTTGATCTTGACGGCACCTTACTGAATAAGGACTCAAAGATATCGACCTATACTGCCGAGACGCTGGCCAGAATGCGGGCCCGCGATATCCCCTATACCGTCGCAACGGGGCGAACATTGCAGGCCGCCACGGGTCCACTGAAAGATCATCACTTCACCTTACCGCTGATTCTCAAAAATGGCGCGATCATATGGTCTCCGGAGGAGGCGCGGTACAGTCACCACCACTTATTGACCCGTGAGGAAGTTTGGCACGTGCTCGCGGCCTTTACCCTCAATGACCTCACTCCCTTTGTCTTCTCGCTGCAGCGTGGACAGCGCCATGCGCTCTATCACGGACCACTGAAGAGCCAGAGCGAACACAAACTGGCCGATCTGTTTGAAGCAGAACGAGAGCTTCCCCTGGCGCCGCTCACGGCGATGCCAGACGAGATCAGCGTCATTAATGTGTTCTCTCTCGGCAGTGCCGAGGCAGTGGAGCGAGTCAGTGCGAGCATCGCCGAGGAGCCCCATCTCGTCGCCTACTCAGGCATTGCGATTCACGAGCGGGAAATGGGTCAGCACGCGACTTCAAAAGCCGCCCTTCATTGGATCGATATTCATCACAGCCTCGGAAGCAAAGGCAACGGCATTAACCATCTGCGAGCAGAACTGAAAATTGATCACGTGATTGCCTTCGGAGATGGTGACAACGACCTCAGCATGTTTGAGTGTGCCAGCGAGTGCTATGCCCCCGCTAACGCTGATCCCGTGATTCTCGACGCCGCCGACGAAGTCATCGGTCATCACGACGAGGACGGCGTGGCACGTTTTCTTCGCCAGCGATTTCAGCTCTAGATACTAATCCGATCGCCTGACCTGAATCAGGCCCACCCCAACCAGAATCATGGCGAGCGCGATCACATGCTCCCAGCCCCAAGGTTCGGCCAGAACAAGGGTGCCCGCTGCAAAGGCAACTGCGGGAATCAGATAGTTGATGGTCGAGAGAAAACCGGGGCCCCTCTCCGTCACCACGACAAAATAGCACCAGGTGGCTACGCCGGTTGCCATGACGCCTAGCGCAACCAGCACACCCACCGACCCCGCCGTCACCGCGAGCCCAGGCCCCGCGAGCTGAGCCCAGAGTGCTGGCACCGCAAGGAGGGCGCTACCAATCACGAGTGTCCCTACGGATAGCGCCACGGGATCCTGAGCAGGGAGCCGCTTCGCATAGACGCCATTAAACGCGTAACTGATCGTCGCCAACAGTGCGGCGACCTGACCCGGCCACTGGCCACTAGCACCTGCCGTGAGCAAATCGTCGCCCACCAACAGACCCACCCCGGCAAATCCCACCAGTACACCTGCGAACCGTCGCCAGGTGAGCGGCTCGTGATCCAACAACCAATGAGCGAGCAGCAAAGTAGCAATCGGCATCAGGGCCATGAGTATGCCCACCTCAGCCGAAGGCACCGACTGCTCCGCCCAGGCAATTAGTGAGAACGGAATGATATTGCCTGTAAGACTTAACAGTGTGAGCTTTGGCCACCACTCCCAACCCAGACTCCATCTCCGATTGCGCCATCGCCACACGCACCAGACGACCAGCGCGCCCATCCACAGGCGACACCAGACAATAAATATCGGATGAAAGGACTCGAGGGCGACGGCGATCAGCGCGAACGCGAACCCCCAGACCAACACGAGATATCCGAGCAACGCCCAATGCTTGAAAGTGTTTTGTGCCATAGTGCTCACAGTTGTTTGCCACCGCGCCACAGCGCAATAGTGCCGCTAAAATATAGAAGAAGTTTTGCTAAGCTCGACGGACCCAACGAGTGTAAATCATGGTCCAGCGAGCACCCCGCCCAGAATCAGACCCTGACGCCTACGTCGACTACGTCTCGCGTTATGGTATGCCTACCGCCCCTCAGGTCGCACTAGCGGCAGGATTAGCGCGCGCCTGGTTCAAGCCGAAGTTTATTGGCCTTGAGAACCTGCCTGACAAGCCCGCATTATTTATTGGCAATCACGCCTTCATGGCTGTGGATGCCGCACTGTTTCATCTATACCTGTATTACGACCACGGCCGCTACGTCAAAGGTCTGGGTGACAAGACGCTTTTTGCCAATGCCCAATACGCGGCCATCGTTCACGCGATGGGCGGGGTGTCGGGTCAGGCCCCAATCGTTGAACGACTGATGGCGCGCGGTGATGACCTACTGCTCTACCCCGGCGGCGCATATGAGTCTGTGAAGCCCCTTGAAGCGCGCTACCAGTTGCAGTGGAAACAGCGTTACGGCTTTGTCAGACTGGCAGCCAAAGCGGGTTATACGGTGGTGCCAGTCGCCTCGGTTGGACCAGATGAATACTACGATCACGCCATGTCATCGCAGGCGCTTTTTCAGTCGGCACCCGTGAGAATGCTCATGAAGACCGGTGTATTACCGAAGGATCTCCGCTCTGATCTGGTGCCGCCCATTCCTTCAGGCATGCTGGGCGGACCATTGCCCAAACCTAAGACCACTTATTTCGCCATCGGAACACCAATTGACCTCGAACAATACAAGGGCCAGACGCTGTCAGCGCAGAAACTAACAGCACTCCGGCGTCGGTTCGCTACGGCGATCGAAAAAGAGATTCAAGGCCTGTTGCTAATGAGAGAACAAGAGCGCCATCAGGACAGTTGGCTACGTCGCTTACTGTCTGCCTGATCTCATATGGCATGGACTCGCAAGACAAGCGTCACACTCTGGGCCATGTTTGGCCTGATCCTCGTTTGGGTACTGCTCTCAGTTTTTTGGGCCCCCGTGTACATGATCTCAACCACGCCCTACCCGGTTGATCAAACGCCCGCCAGCCGTAATCTCACATTCCAGGACATCACAATACCGAGCGACGATCTGTTACTTGAAGGCTGGTGGATCCCAGCCGCCGAGCCGACTGCCGAACTGATTTTTGTGCACGGCGCTGGCTCCAATCGGATATCGCAGTACATCGGCTCATTAGATTTTTATCGATCGCTGCACGACCTGAACATATCGATAGTGACGATGGACATCCGCAATCATGGCAATTCCCCGGTAACCGACGGGACCTTGCGGATGGGCCTCGCGGAATGGCCAGATGTGATCGCCGCTGGTCGATGGCTGGATCACCATCAGCCTAGTGACCGACCGAGAGTGCTACTCGGCGCTTCGATGGGTGGCAGCACAGTCATCCACGCAATGATGAATGGGCTCAAAGCCGATGCGATAATTCTGCTCGACCCGTTACTCGACGTCTTGGACAGCATGATGGAAGGGAGCGAGATCGAAACGGGCATCCCCGCACCGGTATTTGCCATCGCGGCAAGAGCGACCATCCACAAATACAGCCTGCCTCACGGTGAAACGAGCCCGTTGGCAATGGCCAAAACGTTGGATTTACCGATATTGCTGATACAGGATTGGGACGACCCCGTTACTCGATCACCCTTCGCTGCCGAACTCGCCAACAGTAACCCTCGGGTTAAATTGGCCCGTGTACCGCCCATTTCGGTTGACGAGGCCTGCCTTGATGGCAAGGAAGAATGGGGGACTCACGTCGCCGCCCACCCCTGCCGACCTGATTGGACGCGGCAAACCGTATCGGCTTTTATTCAATCTGTGGTGAACAGCAGGTCAATGTCTGATCGCTAACAGGCATCTAGCGTTCGGGGCGTCACGTATAAACGCCACATTCGCAGGAATACAGCCTTATGAAGCACCTTCTATTACCCTTGACCACGCTGTTGGCGCTCTTCAGTGACACCCTGTTCGCTTCTTGTCCGGATTTTCTCAACCACTCGATGCGCAAGCTGGCATCCACCGAGACCATCCAGTTCTGCGAGGCCTATGAGGGCAAAGCGTTGCTGATCGTCAATACGGCCAGCTACTGCGGTTATACCTCCCAGTTTGAGAGCCTCGAAGAGGTTCATCAAACCTACGGAGGCAACGGGCTGGTCGTTCTGGGATTTTCAAGTGATGATTTTTTTCAGGAAGACAACGACGAAGGGGATGCGGCAGAGGTCTGTTTTGAAAAGTACGACGTGACCTTCCCAGTCATCGCTACATCGGCGGTTCGCGGCTCGGACGCTAATCCCGTCTTTCGCGGACTGGGAGAGGCCGCTGGGTACCCTAGCTGGAATTTCAACAAGTATTTGGTCTCACCGGCGGGTGAGGTTATGGAACACTTTTCCAGTGGTGTGAAACCTGACAGCGAAGAGATGCGCGCGGCCATCGAGGCGGCGCTTCCAGCTACATAAAACTGAACACGCTCATGCAGGAGCCCTGCGCTTGCTGTCACCGCAGGGTTCCTCTCACCTTCCACCACCTCATCCCCAAAAAAGTCCATCGCCGAGCGCATTTCAAGCGCCACTTTAAAAAGGATGATCTTCAGCAAGGGGTGTTCGTCTGCCGGCTATGCCACCGTGGCATTCATCGCGAGTACGACGAGCTGACCCTCGCGCGCCAATTCAATACGCTCACGTTATTGACAGGTGATGAGACTCTGTCGACACATTTTCAGTGGGTAGCCAGGCAACGAGAGCGGTGAGGTGGCCGCCCTGGGCGCCTGTATAAAAGCTTGGAGCTAAGCCGCCAGCTCTTCTCACTTACCAGACATATGACTCAGATAATCGGTCACTAGCCGGGTCATGACCGCCACATCCTGGCTGCCATCCACAACCAGATCGGCGGTTTCTGCAGCCAACGCACCCCACTGCGTAAAAGTGGCTTCCGCTCGCGCCCAAAAACGCTCAATCGACACCAGATCCCGACCTCGCTCTTGTTGATCACGCTGTAGCCGCCGACGCCACCGCAACGCCGCATCAGTTGAAACAAATATCTCGATATCAAATGCCGCTCTCAGATCAGCGCGAGAGGCAACCAATATCCCCTCAACAAGGATAGTCTCTCGCGGCGCTATTGAGATGGTGTCAGCCTGTCGGCAGTGCGTGGTGAAATCATAGGTCGGACATTCAATGGCACGTCCAGAGCGCAGGGCGCCAAGGTGCTCGGCGAACAAATCTAGGTCGAGCGCATCGGGGTGATCAAAATTCACCACCTCACGCTCTTCGGGCGCCAGATGTGCCAGGTCATGGTAGTAGGCATCGATCGGCAGCAACGCCGCGTTGTCATCACCCATGGATGCCACGAGCGCAGCCGCAAGCGTGGATTTACCGCTACCCGAACCGCCAGCGATCGCGATGACGCGACGCATTAGTTCCGCCGCAGGGTAAGTCGCGCTTGCCTAGCCAGAGAAATAAACGCTGCCATATTCTGCTTCCAGCTCCTCGCGAATGCGGCGCTTTTCTCCCGGCGCGTCAACGTTGGCGCAACGCCCCCCCTCCCACACGTCATAGGCGCCATAGCTCGGCACACCCACCGCAGTGAGAAGCTCCCACACCAATAGGCATCGCTCCAGCTCAGATACCGCGTCGCTGCCCGCCACTCTGCTGAGTAATTCATCGCGACTGGGGACGTCGTCGCTGAGCCCCAACTGATCGCCTACGTCGAGTCGCATAAAGGCAGGCGCCGCCGGATTATAAAGAGGCCAATCCCTGCCATCGGGTAGACGGGGGGTGCCGTCTCGCGCAAACGCTCCCCATGCAGTCATCATGATCTCTGTCATCTCTGCCGCCGAGTCGGTATCGGGATACATGTAATCGCCAATATCGCCGTACATGGGCGCACCCATAATAAAAGCAATCTCACTCGCATGAGCCGCTCCCAAGATCTCGGAGAACGGCACGAAGTAGTTGTCGGGTTGCTCGTCCCAGTCATATCGATAAGCGTACAAGTTGTCGTATCCCGCCTCACTTAGGCCCGACAGGGGCTCATCCACAGCGCCTAATTTCCAACCGCGTGAGCGCATGTCCACCCAGAATGAATAGAGCGCCGGATTTTTAATTCGAATTTTCGCTGGCATTGCCTTGGACAGCGGATAATTGATATCGACGAAGTAACGGCTCAACCCCAGCCACAAGGTCACTTCATCTCGCGTTGTGCCCGCCATGACCGGCACATTTTTGGCGTAACGGGGATCTGCCAGCGCGGCCAGCACACCTTCTTCCGGTACTACAACACCGTCGCGAATGACGGCAGGCTGAATGTGATCCTCTTCCAGCTCAAAGTAGGCCGCCAGTAAATCCTCCGTGGAGACGGCACGTAGCGTCTCAGCGTCGACTGACGTGTTGCTCAGCTCCAACGCCTGCACCACTTCCCAACTCCCCCGGTCGACCATGGGGAACTCGCGTTTAGGGTTATAGGCCTCACTGGCAGTCAGGCTCCGCACGTGTCCAGACTGGGCGATGGCGCGATGAAACAGACCCTCGGCGACGGGAGAAGCCAGCAGGCTGAAGACATTTCGTCCCCCTGCGCTCTCACCAAAAATCGTGACGTTAGCGCGATCACCGCCAAATAGAGAGATGTTACGCTGAGTCCAACGAAGCGCCTCCACCATATCCAGGGTGCCGAAATTGGCCAGCGG
>CALKHC010000077.1 GCA_938091425.1 uncultured Luminiphilus sp.
TCGGGATCATCCACTGGGAACATGAGCGTCATGGTGTCGTACCAAAATCGCTCGGGGTCGGTGTCGTGGGGGATGAAGCGCATCAAAAATATGGCCTCGGGGTGGCAGCCAATTTGCACATTGGGGAAGAGCCCGGTCGCCCAACTGTCTGAGAGCTGGCCATCGGTGAAGCGTTCATAACCAAGGCCAAGACGATCTGATCGCTCTCGCTTGGCTTGCTGAATCGCGGCACGTACGTCGGCGGCCGTGCCAGTAAAAGCTGCGGGATCCACGCCCGCTTCCTGAAGCATCCACTGCAAGCCCTCGTTGACCGTAGTCTGATCTGCCTGCCGCGGGCTGGGTTGCCCCAGCGGTACGATCATGCGGCTGGCGCCGTTGGGGTAGCAGTCGTACTGCACGTTCAGATCGCCCATCACACCCCGGGTTTCGGGATGTATGGCGTGCAGATGATAGCTCTCGTAAAAAGCTTCAACGCCGACTTTCCAGTTCGAGCCCCACTCGCTGCGCACGTGGCGCACTACCCGCATCTTGTCGATTTGGTAGTTCTCGAGGTATCCCTCTGGCAGGCCAATGGCCTCTTGGAGTGGGGGCGGACTGTTGGCCATGCTGACGAAGATCAGCCCCGCATGTTCCTCACAGGCCACCGGCGTGAGTCCGGGTCGGTGACAGATCACGGGCTCCTGAAAGGACTCTTCATCTGTGATCGCGCGCAGTTCCCCGTTGTTGCGAAAACTCCAACTGTGAAAGGGGCACACGAACACCTTTTTGTTGCCGCGCTCTTCGGTCAGCAGACGTGCGCCGCGGTGCGGACACACGTTGTAAAAGGCTTTTATGCCTTCTTCGGTTTGGGTGACGATGATTGATTCACGGCGGACCCGGAATAAAAAATAGTCGCCCGGTGCCTGCAGATCGGTGCTGACCCCGGCAATGAGCCAACTCTCGGTCCAGACCTTGTCCCACTCTCGCTCCATGTGTTCGGTGCTGAAATAGCCGTCTTTGCCGTAAATTTCAGCGCCGTTATCAACGTTTGGCTGTTTGGCTTCGAGGCTTTCAGCGGGCGCATCAGGGTTAATAACGGCAACGGGAATCATCTTGCTGTTCATCGTTTCCTCTCTCGGGCTGGGCCTGAATTCAGGCGTCCTCAGCATCCAGTGCAGGGTGTAAACGAAATACGGGTAGTGTGATGTCTTCTGACCACGCTGCAAAGCCCACCTTGACTGACAGGCCCACTGCGAGGGCTTCGGAGTCAGAGTCGATGATCTGACTCATCATGCGCGGGCCTTCGGCAAGGTCGATCAGTGCGATGATATAGGGTGCCTCAAAGTCGGCAGAAACGCCCCGACGCACTACCGTGTAGCTGGCAATGGTGCCAGCGCCACTGGCGGTTTTCCACGCCAGCTGATCACTCTGACAGGCATCACAATGGGTGCGAGGGTAGAACAGCACATGGCCGCAGTTCTGACAGTGTTGCAGCACCAGCTCGCCACGCGCGCAGGCATCGTAAAAAGGCTGCTCGGTTGGAGTAGGGCGGGGGGTCGGCTTCGCCACAATTAGCCCTCCGCGCCCAGAATGATGGTGGCGTGGCTCGACATAATGCCGCCCTGCGCATGACACAGTGCCGTGCTCATATTGGGCAGTTGCCGATCACCTGCGTTGCCCCGCATCTGAGTGATTGCCTCGGTGAGGCCGAACATCGCGCCAGGATTGCCTGGGTGGCAATAGGAAAGCATGCCTCCGTGGGTATTGAGCGGCTTACTGCCGCCAGGTCGGCTGATGCCGCTCGCCAGCCAGGCGCCGCCCTCACCTTTTTCGCAAAAACCTAGATCCTCGATTTGAATGAGGAGGGCAGGAGTGAAGCAGTCGTAGAGCTGCAAAAGATCAATGTCGTCAGGCGCCAGCCCCGCCTCGGCGTAGGCGGCGCGACCCGATTGCACCGCAGCCGATGTGGTCAGGTTGTTAGCCTGACTGATGTGTTCATAGGCGTGCCCTTCGCCATAACCGAGCAGGGTGATGGGTTTGTGGGGGCTGTCTTGGGCGCGGTCTTTACGGGTGATCACGACTGCCGCACCGCCATCCGACACCAGCGAACAATCCAGCACTTTTAGCGGGTCCGCGATCGCGCGGGAGTTCATGACGTCCTCGATGCTGATGGGGTCGCGCATCTGCGCCTTGGGATGCTGGCTAGCCCAACTCCGGCATGACACCGCTGCCTCGGCAAACTGGGCTTCGGTGGTGCCGAACTGATCCATGTGAGCCCGGGCAATCAGGGCGTAGTAGGCCGGCACAGTCGGCCCATACGGTTGCTCATAGTGGGGGTGCCCTGAACTTGATTGCACCACCATGGCCTGATCGCGGGTCATGAAGCTACGCAGGCTATCGGCCATCGCGACGACGATCGTATTCGCCATGCCGGCTTGAATGGCGGCCGCCGCCATATTGAGTGCCATAAAGGTAGTGCCGCCTCCGGTGTTCACCGTCACGCAGTGTCGCGGCTGCCAGCCAATGTACTCGGCGACCGCCTCAGCGTGATACATGACGGGTTCAGCGAAGGCGTTACAGGTAATGAGTCCGTCGACCTCAGCGAGGGTCAGGCCGGCATCCTTGATGGCATCGAGGGTGACCTGCACGCAGAGTTCGCGAGGGCTTTTATCCGGCACGATGCCCACATCGCTCTCGGCCATGCCGATCAGCGCGAACTTCCCCCCCAGCCCCGATGCGCCCATTGCTCTCAGCTCGCTCGCATCAGTTTTGCAGTGATCACACCGGGTGTGAGCACCTCGCCGCTTTCGTTCTTCACGAACACCTCTAGCGTCACTTCACCGGTGGTCTCGTCATAGGCCGTGACAGTGCCGCCCGCAGTCACGGTTTCGCCAACGTAGGCCGCTACACGGTTGGAGTACTCAATGCCGGTGATCATGCCTGCCTCTTCCAGCCACTCATCGACCACTTGATGCAGCCAGTCGCCCATTAGTGGACCGGCCACGACAAGGCCGGGGTAGCCCTCGACCTCGGTGGCGTAGGGCATATCAAAGTGAATGCGGTGCCCGTTCCAAAGTGACGCGTTGTACAGCATCTGCTGCACCTCATCGCAGTAGTGCTGACGGTCAGGTATGGCCATGCCGATTGTTGGCGCAACGCTCATCGCAGAATCCTCGTGGTCTTTTCGGTGACCACCAATTCGTCATCATCGTCCCGTACTTCCATCAAGATTTCGTAGAAGATTAGCGGTCCGCTGCGGCCGGCCTTTTCATAAATATGAGTCAAGGTGCGCGTTGCCGTGAGCCAATCGCCGGGTTTAATCGGCTTGTGATAGGTAATGTCGAGACCACCTGCCATCGCTTTCTCCAGCGGGAACTTTGGCACTAGGGAGTCGATGGATACGCCATCGGGGGAAAGCTCACTGAGCGGCACCACGTCCCAAAATAAATGCAGATGAAACAGCGGCGGCGCCACGTCGCCATTGAGATATTTAGCCTGGCGATTGTCGGTGGCGATGGCATATTTGCGAATATCCCGTCGCGTCGCGATCTCTCGCCGTGGCTCGCTCTGTTTGCCAATGTGCGACAGCACATCTTCCGAGAGCAGTCCGCTCATACCTGACGGGTCTCATCCTGCCAATAGGGATCGCGCAGATCCCGCTTCAGGATCTTGCCGGTGGGCGCCTTGGGTAGTGCGTCGACGAAGTCCACCGACTTGGGCTTTTGGTAGGACGCGAGATGCTTGCTCGCCTCGGCAATAATGTCTGCCTCGGTTGCATTCTGCCCCGGTTTCAACACGACAACTGCCTTCACCGCCTCGCCCCATGTGTCGTCGGGAATGCCAAATACGGCGGATTCGAGAACCGCAGGGTGCTGGTGAATCGCCGCCTCCACCTGGGTGCTGTATATGTTCTCCCCGCCGGAGATGATCATGTCCTTGGCCCGGTCAACAATGAATACGTAGCCCTCTTCATCCCAAGTGGCGATATCGCCGGTCCACATCCAGCCGCCGCGGAGAGTCTGCTCGGTGAGATCCGGTCGGCGCCAGTACCCCAGCATGTTGGCCTCGGAGCGCACCGCAATCTCGCCGGCGGTCTGGCCATCTCTGGGCACGGGCTCGCCCTCGGGGTTCACGACGCGGATCTCCGAGACAAAGCCCTCGCGGCCGCAGGATCCTAGCCGTTCGGGATGGTCGCCCGCCACGGCACGTTGGTGATCCTCCTGCGACAAAAAGGTCATGGTCATGCCCTCTGTCTGGCCGTAGCCCTGAATCATGGTGCAGGGAAAAGCCTTTAGCGCCGCTTCTACTACCGAGCGCGGCATAGGGCCGCCCCCATACTGGAAGTTCCTGAGGCTGCTGAGGTCATAGTCTTCAAAACCCTCAACCGCCATCATCCAGTTGATCATGGTGGTGATGCCTAAAAACGCCGACACCCGCTCTTGTTGAATCACGTCCAGTGCGAGTTTGGCGTCAAAGTTGATCAGCACCACGGGACAGCCGTGGGCCATGTAGTTCATGGCGAGCGCGACCGGAATGTGGAACATCTGCCCGGTGAGCATGTACACGTCGGTGGGCACGATGCGCTCCGCAATAGACTGATTTAGCATGCCCATATAGAGCGAATGGTGGGAGTGCAGGGCACCCTTGGACTCACCGGTGGTGCCGCCGGTGTAGAGAATGAGAACGGGGTCATCCCCGGTGACCCCTGCAGACGCTGCGGGTTCGGCATCGCTCGCCGCAGCGATCATTTGCTCGTAGTCACAGTCAGCTGCAGCGGTGAACACCAGCGTTGTGGGGATGCTTGTGGCCCGAGCAAGACTATCGATCAGCTGGGCATACTCCTCAGAACCAATCAGTACAGCGGGCTCCCCGTCCTCAAGAATCCGCGTCATCTCGGGCTCGCTGAGCCGCCAGTTGAGCGGCTGGGCAATCAGGCCGCAGCGCGCGCACGCGTAAAAGACCTCCATGTACTGGATGCAATTCTTCGAGAGAATGCCAACGCGATCACCCTTGTTGAGCTTGAGCTCATCAGAAAAGGCATTCGCGAGCCGGCGAATTCGCTCGTCAAGCGCGCCAAAGGTCATGCGTCGGTCATTGGGGATATCGATCAACGCCTCGCGCTCAGGGTCGAGTAGCGCGGTTTTGGAAGGGATGCGACCGAGATTCATGTCAGTGTTTCAGTAGGCGCTGTCGAGATCAATGTGGCGTCGGGTGATTTTCCATTCGCCATCGATTTGCCCGATCTGATCGCGGTATACCCCGGTGGTTAACAACCTGGTTTCGGCGTTCTCGGTAGCGAACAGGGTGAGGTAAGAGGTGACCGCCAAGGTATCCCCAGACGTGTCAAACATGATGTTGGTGATGTCATGGCGCCGCACATCGGTCTGACTCGCTTTGGCGCCCTGATAGAGCTCCATAATGCTGTCGCGACCCGCAAAGGGACCGACCATGTCGCCTCCGGCGATCTGCATGCTCATTACGGCATCGGGCGTAAAACTGGCTGCAAGGTCGTCGAGGTGCCCCTCGTCGTAGTAGTAGGCCATCCGGTTCAAAAGTTCAGAGATGGCGAAACGATCTTCGGCTGACAGCATGGTTGAAGTCCTCTAGAGACAAAATCGTTATCGTTATAAGTGCGCCTCCGGGCGCGTTCACTTGTTCCGAACAAGTCATCGCACTTTAGGCTATCACGGTGGTGAGGATCAACAGATGAGGACGGCGTTAGTCAGACAGGCTTTGGCCCTGACTATGTAAGGCACTCAGTTTAATACCGTGAGCTTCGAGCATGACGTCGGGTACCGGGCAATCCATTACCACGGCCATGGCTTTGACCAGTGTGATCTCAAGGGCAGAGATTTCGCCGTCGTCGGCGGCAACAGCCGCCATGGCTTTCAAAATTCGTATCTTTAATAACGGGTAGCAAGCGCCGAGTGTGTCGATCGCCTTGCCAAATTTTGCAACGGTAAGCGAGGGGGCGTCAGGCAGTATTAACTGCAGCTCGAGCAGGTTTTGACCCCTGTCGAAAGCGCGCTGGGTGTTTTCTTCTGTCAGGTGGGCCAGTGTGCCAAGCGCGATGGCCAACTCAGTTGAGACTTTGGTCAAGCTTTTGTGTAGCGGTCGGGCAGGGCGCGTATCCAGAAGCGCTGCGTCCAGCGTGTGGCGGACCATTTGAAACAGGCACCACTCTGATAAAGCGGTCTTGCCGTCGGCGCTGATCCAGCTCAGTAACAACTCGCGAAAAGTCTGATACTGCGGCACTGAGATGCCACGTAAAGTGGGAAGACAAAGTTCAAGAAGATGAAGCCGCTGGGCGGCGGGGCGTTCGCGCAGGTTTTTACACCAGCGTCGTGTCGTCTCGGCGAGGCCTTTGATATCTGTCTCGGACAGCGCACGCCACTGGGCTTCCTCGTGCTGGGGGTCCCACGCCATGCCGAGCACCAATGCCATGGCGCCGAGCGGGTCTTTGGTTTCCCGAAGTAGCAAGCTGTCCTTGTCCCGATCACTGGTCACCCCCACGGTGCCGGAATATGAGCTGCCTGCTGCTGCCGTTGCAGCAATGGCGGCGACTGCGGCCAGATGTCCGGGGTCTTCCTCGGTGTCCTCCGCGGAGGGCGTCTGCTGTGTAGCCGCTGTTATAAATTGCCCGTCCCAGCGTGGATCGATGCGTTCGATGCGCTTTTCAATAGGAGGGTGGGTGGCGAAGCCGCTCCAGAGACGATGCTTAACCTGACCGAAAAACAGGTGCGACATTTCCTCGGCACGCGCGGTTTCAACAAACGTGCCGGAACTGTGGCCCCCAATGATTTTCAGTGCGTCACCGATGCCCGCGGGGTTGCGCGTGAACTGCACCGCTGAGGCGTCGGCGAGGTATTCCTTTTGTTTGGAGATGGCTGACTTGATGAATCCAGCCATCAAGCCTCCCAGCAGGCCAATGAGATAGAGACCCAGGCCGACCGCCAGCACAGCGCCGCGACCATCATCCTTTTTGCTGCTTCGGTACCGGCGACCGCGTGACGCGCTGTGTAGCAAAATGCTGCCCACATCGCCGATAAAAGTGATGCCGCGGAGCATCGCAGCGAGTCGGATGCTTAGTCGCATATCACCGTTTAGGATATGACTGAACTCGTGTCCAATCACACCCTGAAGTTGATCCCGGGTCAGGGAGTCAAGCGCACCTCGGGTCACCGCCACCACGGCATTGGTGGGACTGGTGCCCGCCGCAAACGCATTGATCCCCGGTTCCTCGTCGAGCACAAAAAGCGATGGAACCGGCATATTGGCCGCTAGGGACATTTCTTGAACGATGTTTGCTGCGCGTTGCTCTAGCGGATCGTCTGTCCCGGGTTGAACCAACCTGCCGCCCAAGGCGGCCGCAATCTGTTTGCCGCCGCGAGCGAAATTGATCCAGTTCACCAACACTACTGCCCCGATGATCAAAGTGATCACCGCGCCAACGGTAAAAAAGGACTGCCAGTCGAGCACGTCGGTAGACAAACTAGAATTGTTGTCCCCCGACTCGAAGACCACGAACCCGACGAAAAGTAGGTTGGTCATGCCGATCAACACCATAACCGCCAGCCCAAACAGTATGGTCAGAAGTTTGGTATTGCGTCTGGCGATATCCTGTTCGCGGAAGAAATCCACGTGTCAGAGCTGCTTCAGGAAAAACTGACGCTGGGTGCTGCTTGGATCTCGGCGCTGTCCTCGAACTCCAGCAGCTCTGCGTCCTCTCTGTGCCCAAACTGATTGGCGATCACAATGTTGGGGAAGGACTGGCGGTAGGTGTTGTAAGACATCACCCCGTCGTTGAAACCCTGGCGTGCGAACGCAACGCGATTTTCGGTTGAAGTCAGTTCTTCACTCAGCTGCTGCATGTTGGCGCTAGCCTTGAGGTCAGGATAGGCCTCCATGACCACGTTGAGTTTGCCCAGCGCTCCGGCCAAGGCGCTCTCTGCGCCCGACAGACTTTTAATGCCACTGGCGGTCACATCGCCGCCGCTCAGATTGCCCAGGGCCGAAGCGGCCTCGTTTCGGGCAAGTATCACGGCCTCCAGGGTTTCCCGCTCGTGGCTTAGATACCCCTTGGCGGTTTCGACGAGGTTTGGAATTAGGTCGTAGCGGCGTTTCAATTGGACTTCGATCTGCGCAAAGCCGTTTTTGTAACGATTCGACAGTGAGACGAGCTGGTTGTAGATGACAACCGCCCAAATAATAAAAAGGGCAATGACGCCCAGTGTGATCATCGTGCTTGTTTCCATGATACTCCCCTTGTATGCCATTCCTTTGGCTTATTGGTCATTCCGTTGATTGAAGGCGATCTATGCTGTCGGCTGACGCGAGTATCGCCTTGTTACAACCGCTTAGCTTGAGCTTAGCATCCCAGCGTCAGACAGTTAATTCAGACTGGCCGCTGTCGGCAAAAGTGCGCTGATTTTTGGAGGCGCCAAAGTGATACATTGTGGGGTGACTCAGCACTAGGTGAAAGGATGCACATGATTAACTGGCTCGTCATCGGACTTTTCTCTTTCTTACTTATGGCTTGCGGTGGCGGTGGTGACAGCAGTTCACCGCCGCCTCCGGCGCCTCCGATTGCCGACAATGACAACTCAGACGATACCGGGGATGCGGACGCGTGCGGCGTGCCGGCACAGATCGATTTTGTCGAGGCGGTCACCGACAGCTGGTACCTCTGGTACGACGAGATGGCTGACGTCGACAAGGCGGGCTATGAGTCTGCCCAAGCGTATCTGGATGCGCGGCTGGAGCCTTTGAGCGACGATGGACGGGATCGCGGCTTTTCCTATATGACCACGATTACCGAAGACGAGACCAGCATCAGTTCGGGGGCCTATATCGGCTTTGGTTTTCGCTCCAGCTCGTCATCCACAGGCTTGTTCATCATCGATGTCTTCGAAAGCGGCCCCGCCTGGGCGGCAGGTGTCAGGCGCGGAATGGAGCTGATAGCGGTTGATACGGGGAACGGTTTCGAGACGCTCGAGCAATTGAGCGAGCGCGAGGCAACCAGCGAGGAGATCTTTGGTCCGAGCGAAGTGGGTGTCGTGCGAGATTTTCGCTTTAGGCAGAATGGTACCGAGGTCGAGTTCTCCATCGCCAAAGATGAGCTGGAACCGCCCGCTTTAGCAGGTGAGCCCTTGCTGATCGAGCGCTCGGGTCTCTCGCCCGTGGGTTACCTGCACCTGAGGCAGTTTATTGATGCGGCACTCACACCAGAGGACGGCTTCTCTTCTCTCACAGATGCCACGACGTTGTTCAAAGAGGCGAGCGTGACGGATTTGATTATCGACCTGCGCTACAACGGCGGTGGTTTGTTGAGTGTTGCCGATACCATGATGGATTTGCTGGCCGGCTTGACGGCAACGGGTGAGCCTTCCTTCAAAATTCAGGTGAATGACCAGCACCCTGAATTCAATGACGATGAGGATAACTGGGGACTGTTTGACGAGCTCCTGGAGACGTTCTCTCCTATTCGAATCGCCTTCATTACCTCGCGTTCTACGGCGTCCGCTAGCGAACTCATCATCAATGGTCTCGATCCCCATATTGAGGTGGTAATGGTGGGCGGTAATACCTTTGGCAAGCAGGTGGGACAGGGGCGCTGGGATATGCACGAGGGCGTGGAGGGTCTCGAGAGAGAGGACTGCGATGTGGCCCTTAGGCTCACGGCCTTCGAGATCGTAAATGGCGAGAATGAAGGCGGCTATCATCAGGTGGGCCTAGACGGCACTGGACGCTTCACCCTATGCGCCGCCGAGGATGACATCTTCAACGCTTTTGGTGATCCGCAAGAGGCCTCGGTCGCGACCGCGCTTGATTGGCTGGGTACCGGGTCGTGCCCGTCATCTGCTTCGGCTAATAACGATGCCGTGAAGGCCAGCCAGCGCGCTGCTTTGCCAGCATGGCTGGAGGCGGAATATATTCCTGAGCGGGTTGACGGTAACCTGCGCTAGGTCTAGCTATCCAGCCTGGGTCGGCTGCTCAGGCCGGTCGGTACTGTGAATCAATGAGGTCAACAACACCATGAATAACAGCATGAGCTCCGGCGAGCTCTTTTTGAATATTGTGAGCAGTCGCCGCTCGATGAGGGACTTCAAGCCTGACCCGGTGCCCAGAGACATCATTGCCTCCGTCTTTGGCGGCGCCCAGCGTGCGCCGAGTAACTGCAATACTCAGCCGTGGTTCGTGCATGTGGTCACCGGCGAGACGCTGGAGAGACTGAGGGCAGAGCTGCCCGCTAAATTTGCCGCCGGCGAGATCGCCCTCGATTTCCCTTATGACGGACAATATGAAGGGGTCTACAAAGACCGCCAGTACGCGTCGGCGACGGCGCTCTACGATTCACTGGGCATCGCGCGCGAGCAGAAGGCTGAGCGCAACGCATGGTTTATGCGCAACTTCAGTTTTTTTGATGCGCCGGCGGTAGCTTTTTTTACGCTACCGACAGGATTCGGTCTGCGCGAGGCCTGTGATCTGGGTATGTTTGCGCAGACCGTGATGCTGGGCCTGACAGCATATGGTTTGGGATCATGTCCGCAAACAGCGCTGGCGTTTCTTGCCAATGTCATTCGGCCTACTCTGGAACTTGGTGATCATGAGCAGCTGATGTTTGGTATGAGCTTTGGCTACCCCACCGACATGCCGGTGAATGAGGTGCAGACAGACCGGGCGGCTTTAGAGGACGTGGTGACGTTCCACTCCTGATGGGTGACTTCAACGCCCTGGCGCGGCGAGAAAATCAGTCACATTCAGGTTGAAGCCCGACAGCGCGTTGAAGTGAAGCGGCGCCGACATCAATTGTAAATCACTGAGCCCGAGATGCCGCAAAATCTGTGCGCCCGTGCCAATCAAGCGGTAGTTTTGAGGTGGGGCCGGGCGCTGCTCGGCATGCAGTAACTGATCGAGATCTTCGAGGATGGTGGCAGGCGATTCGGTTCCGCCTAATAGCACCATCACACCTCTGCCGGCAGTTGAAATGTGGCTCATCGCGGCCCGGTAAGACCATCCCGGTGAGCTCACAGCGTCGAGCTGGGTGCCAATGAGATCCCGCAGGGTGTTCACCGGCTGCACCCTTACCGGTACCGCGCCGGGTTGGCTGAGATCGCCCAGGGTGAGGGCAAAATGCAGCGTGTCGTCAATCAGATCTCTGAAGGTGTGAAGTGTAAAGGGACCCCATTCGGTGTGGATTGACTCTGCACTGTGTAGCTCAATCGATTGCTCGTGAAGTGACCGATATTCAATCAGATCGGCAATGGTACCCATGTTGAGCCCGTGTTCCCGGGCAAACACTTCTAGCTCCGGTCGGCGTGCCATGGTGCCGTCCGGGTTCATGATCTCCACAATCACTGCTGCCGGCGCCAAACCTGCCATGCGCGCCAGATCGACGCCGGCTTCGGTATGTCCCGCACGTTTCAATACGCCGCCGGGTTTCGCCACCAGAGGGAAGATATGCCCCGGCTGACGAATGTCTTTGGGCGAGGCCTTCTCTGCCACCGCCTGAAGAATCGTATGCGAGCGCTGTACGGCGCTGATACCGGGACCGACCTGCTCGGTGGCGTCTATCGATACGGTGAAGTTGGTCTCGTGCTGGGATCGGTTGTCGCGAACCATCAGAGGAAGATTCAGTTGCCTCGCCCGCTCAGGCGTAATGGGCATGCAGATCAGTCCACAGGCTTCCGCGGCAAAGAAATTAACGATCTCCGGCGTGACTTTCTCTGCGGCGATAATCAAGTCGCCTTCGTTCTCACGGTCCTCATCATCCATCAGGATGACCATGCGGCCGGCGCTGATGTCATCGAGCAGTGTGGGAATGTCAGAGAGCATAATCAGGGCTTAGATTAAGAAATGAGTTCAATCGCAACGGCCGTAGCCTCACCGCCACCGATACACAAGGCGGCAACGCCACGCTGTTTGCCGTAGTGCTCGAGCGCATGCAACAGGGTCACGATGATTCTCGAGCCGGTTGAGCCGATCGGATGCCCCTGCGCGCAGGCGCCGCCATGAACGTTGACGCAGGTGGGATCCAGACCCAGCGCTCGTGTTGTCAGCATAGTTACCATAGCGAAAGCTTCGTTGATCTCCCATAGATCGACGTCAGAGGCGGACCAGCCTGCCTTGGCCAGTACTTGCTCTACGGCGCCGATGGGTGCCAGAGTGAAGTCTTCGGGTGCCAGACTGTTCCGTGAATGCGCCACGATTCGCGCTCGTGACTTCAGACCATGGCTCGCGGCAGCGTCCTCACTTGCAAGTAGCAGCGCGCTGGCGCCATCTGAAATAGAGCTAGAGTTGGCAGGTGTGATGGTGCCGTCTTCGGCAAACGCGGGGCGCAGCTGCGGAATTTTCTCAAGGTTGGCTTTGTGCGGCTGCTCGTCCACTGACACCGTGTGCTCACCGCGCCGCGTCCGGATGGTGACAGGCGCGATCTCCTGACTGTTGAGTCCTTCATCGATAGCGCGCTGCGCTCGGGTGAGACTCTCGATGGCAAACGCATCCATGTCCTCACGCGTGAGCCCATGGGCGTCAGCAGCTCACGGGCGTAATTCGGGCTAACAGCGTTGATTTTATCTGCGTATTCAATGCCGAGCTTTAAGAAGTTAAGCGCACCTTGGGAATCCCGACGGCGGCT
>CALKHC010000078.1 GCA_938091425.1 uncultured Luminiphilus sp.
CGACATTGGTGTCAAGCAGGAGGACCGCGGCATCGATGTTCACTATATGGATGTGCTGGACGCCATTCTGTCGATCCACATTTGCGTGATCATCGGCGTGCTGCTCGATGAAGCGCTGGAAAGTGCGGGGGTTCAGCTTCCGCTGTTTGTCAGCTGCCTGTTTGCCGGGATCCTGATGAGCAACCTGCGTCCCAAAGCGCTGCCGCGCATCACCGGTACCTCATGGCCGTCGCGAACCCCCGCAATCGCTCTCATTGCCGATGTATCACTGGGCACCTTCTTGGCCATGTCGCTCATGAGTATGAAGCTGTGGGAGCTGGTAAGTCTTGCTGGACCTTTAGTTCTGATCCTCGGTGCTCAAGTGTTAGTGGCCGCTCTGTTCATTATCTTTATCGTTTTCCGAGTTATGGGTAAGAATTATGAAGCAGCGGTAGTTTCTGCTGGTTTCGGCGGATTTTCGATGGGCGCCACACCGACCGCCATGGCCAACATGTCAGCCGTTACAAAGCGATACGGCGCGTGTCACCAGGCATTCATTATCGTGCCGTTGGTGGGCGCATTCTTTATTGATATCGCCAACGTCATCATTATTCAGCAACTGCTTTCCTGGATCGGTTAAGCCGTCGCGAGCTTGATTAGAAACATCGGGGGGACAACTTAGACGATGCAGCGCAGCAAGTGGCAGCGCGCGCTCATCATCCTCTCATTGATTCTGGCCGGGGAGGCGATCTTCACCCTTCCCTATCACGTCACTCGTTTTTTTCGTCCGACCTTTCTTGAAGTGTTCGGCCTCTCGGCGACCGAGCTGGGTGTCGCACAAAGCGCTTATGGCTTCATTGCCATGGCGGCTTACTTTTTTGGCGGCCCGCTGGCAGACCGATTCGAGCCCCGCAAACTGCTCTCAGGGTCGCTGTGGGCCACAGCGCTAGGCGGCCTCTATCTAGCGACCTTCCCGGATGTCGCGGGAGTGATGATGGTGTGGGGCTTTTTCGGACTGACCAATATTCTGTTGTTCTGGGCAGCGCTTATCAAAGTGACACGAGCCTGGGGCGGTGATGACCAGCAAGGGCTCGCTTACGGGCTGCTCGATGGCGGCAGGGGGTTGCTGGCCGCCATACTGGCATCGCTGGGCGTTTTCGCTTTTTCGGTGGCTTTCCCGCTTGGCTACGACGCCGCGACACTGCAACAAAAAGGCGACGTGCTGCGGCAGGTCATCTATGGCTATACCGCCGTGACGGCCGCAGTGGGCGTTCTGGTTTGGTTCACGCTTCGGGGCCTCGATGGTGGAGCTGATGAAGTCCACAACACATCGACCGGTGACTTTTTTCGTCAGATCAAAACTGTGATTAAACTGCGTGTGGTGTGGTTACAATCAACGGTGTTGGTCTGTGCGTACACCAGCTACAAGGCGTTTGATCAGTACGCGCTGTTTGCCGTGCGCGGCCATGGTATCGATGAGATCGACGCGGCACAGATTGTGGCGACCGGGGCCTGGACTCGACCCATTGCAGCGTTGGCACTCGGCCTACTCGGAGATCGTTTTGGTATCTCGCGGATGGCGATGGTGTGCTTTGTTTTGCTCATCATCAGCCACTCGCTGTTTGCCTTTACCGGCACAGCACTAGGTACCCTGTCGATGATTCTGTTGAATACCTTGGTCACCGGCATCGCGATCTTCGGCCTGCGCGGGCTTTACTTTGGCTTACTTGAAGAGGGACAAATACCGCTCGCCGTCACCGGCACAGCGGTGGGACTAGTATCCGTTATCGGTTACACGCCAGATGTGTACATCGCGGCAGTCGCCGGCTACCTGATCGATCACAGCCCCGGACTCACTGGCTTTCAGCATCTGTTTATGCTGTTGCTTGGCTTTTCAATTGTTGGTGCCATCGCGGCCATCGCATTTGAGCGTCAGGCGCGCGCGCCATCAGGGACGCCCGGCATCAGCTAGCTATCTCGCTAAAAAGAAATAGGCAGTCATGCCAGCGGCCACCGCAATGATGGCTCGGCGCACCAAGTGCTGGCTCACCACTCTTACCGCGCTCGTGGCAGCGTACCCACCGATCAGCGTGCCCGTGAGTACGATCGCACCCTCTCTCCAGGCAATTAGATCGCCGGCACTAAAAATCACGATCGCGAAAATAGACACAAGCGCCGAGACCAGCAACTTCAGACCGTTCATCAAATGAATATCCTGATAGCCAGCCAGCGTGAGGTAGCCGAGCAAGACAATGCCCAATCCGGCATTGAAAAAACCACCGTAGGTACAGACCAGAAGCAGCAACAGCGTCAGCAGCACACCGCCGAGCAATGAGAGAGATTGCCTGCCCTCAAACCGGCGACGCAGGCGGGCCTGCAAAGGGTTGCCCCAGATCAACAGCGCTGTGGCCAAGAGCAGCAACCAGGGGATCGCACGACTGAAGGTAGCTTCTGGAGTTTGCAGCAACAGCCATGCGCCCAGGCCACCGCCGACAAGTGCCAAAAACGCGATTTTCGGTAGCTGGCGCCGATGCGCCCACAGTTCCCGGCGGAATCCCGCGGCACCACTCAAGTAGCCGGCACTGGAGGCAAAGGTATTGGTGGCATTGGCTGCGATAGGGGGCACGCCCGCCGCTATCAACGCAGGAAACGTAATGAAGCTGCCACCCCCCGCAATGGAGTTGACGATGCCGCCCAGTAAACCCGCGAGAAACAGACCTGCCCCCTCGATCACGCTCCCTCCCGACCGCAAACCCAACCAACTAACTCGCGCACTCTGCGCTGTCTGGTGCCGGGGCGCAACGCCTCAGCGCAAAACGACTCTGATATCCCTCTACTTCTCTGGGCAGATATTCGACCACTTCGAGTCTTCGGATATTGAGTACTTCGGTACATCCAGAGCGATTGCTGTAATAATCAGTAAAAATCAATTTGGGGCACACGATGGCGCGTGGTTTTTTCAGTTGGGCAAGCAGTATCCTGCTCGCCTACACACTGCTGATGCCATCAGCCGTCACCGCGTCGACAGATTATAAGATGCAATTGCCTCAAGTTTTTCTCGAGGGCATCACCTACGACCTAACCACACTGACTCCGACGGGCCACACTGACAAAGCCTCACGCCCTAACCCGTTACTGCGCGTCGATAATGTTTTGTATACCCCAAGCCGCTCTGAGGGCGGATGGGTGTTCAGTGACGTGTCTGTCACCGAGACAACTTCGGCTAAGATCAGTCTCGAACTCGCTGGAGAGGTCGTGCAGCAAGCCGAGGTGCATGTGATCCCGGCTTGGGTCTCGATACTGCCGCCGCTGGTGGCGATCGGCATGGCGTTACTAATCCGCAGCGTATTACCTGCCCTCATGCTGGGTTTATGGCTGGGCGCCTGGGCGCTGGAGGGTTTGACGGCCAAAGGTCTGTTTACGGGGCTGTTTGCGAGCTTTGAGGTCTACGTGGCCAATGCGGTGGCTGACTACGATCACGCCACCATTATGCTGTTCACTTTCATGATTGCCGGGATGGTGGGGGTAATTTCGCGCAATGGCGGTATGCGCGGCATTGTTGAGTGGATCATCACCGGCGCCAACAGTGCCAAACGCGGCCAGCTCGCAGTGTGGTCCCTCGGGCTACTGATTTTCTTTGACGACTACTCCAATACCCTCGTGGTGGGTAACACCAGCCGCTCCATCACTGACCGGCTTCGTATCTCAAGGGAGAAACTCGCCTACCTCGTCGACTCAACGGCAGCACCCCTGGCGACTATCGCGCTGGTCACGACCTGGATCGGCTACCAGGTAAGCCTGATTGGCGATGCCATCGCGCCGCTCGATGACCTCACCATGAGCCCTTACAGCATCTTTCTGAATTCGATCCTCTACAGCTTCTATCCGTTCATGGCGATCCTACTGATGCTGCTGATCATCACAACAGGGCGAGAGTTCGGCCCCATGCTCGCAGCAGAGAGACGCGCGCGATCCACTGGCGTCACCGCACCTCCAGTCAAGTCGCAAGTCGGTCAAGATGATGAGGCGGCACTGGCCATGAAGGCTGGCGTTCCGCCAAGGGCCTTCAATGCATTGATCCCTGTCGCGGTGATGATTCTTGGCATCCTAGTCGGCCTCTACGTGACTGGTGAAGGAGACACGATCGGTGAAATTGTGGGCTCAGCCAATTCCTATCGCGCCCTGATGTGGGCATCGCTGGCAGGCGCTTTGACCGCGATTCTCATGACCGCAGCGCAAAGACTGCTGACGCTGGATGAAATCGTCGACGCCTGGGTGTCTGGAGCGAGATTTACGTTTATTGCCATGATCATTCTGGTGCTCGCCTGGTCGATGTCGGAGATTAGCCGCGAACTGCATACGGCTGACTTTTTGATTGCGAGCCTTGGCGACAGCCTGCCCGCTGCGGCGCTGCCGGCCACGATTTTTGTGCTGGCCGCCTTCACGGCTTTTTCGACCGGTAGCAGTTGGGGCGCGATGGGGATTTTGCTGCCTCTGGTATTACCGCTTTGCTGGGCGATCATGAGCATCGAGGGTCTCACCGCGGGTGAGGATTACGCCATTCTCTATTCATCTGTGTCGGGCGTTCTGGCCGGTGCGGTCTGGGGTGATCACTGCTCGCCGATATCAGACACGACCGTGATGTCGTCCCTCTCGGCAGGCTGCGATCACATTGAGCACGTGCGAACGCAGCTACCCTATGCCCTACTCGCTGGCGCCGCCGCACTTGGCTTTGGCACCGTGCCCACCAGCT
>CALKHC010000079.1 GCA_938091425.1 uncultured Luminiphilus sp.
CGAAGCTCTACTGGATTGCCCGGCACTGTGGCGATTTCGCGACGGCCAATGATATTTTGCAAGCGCTTAAGCAGCGTACCGAATCTGAAGATGAGCGCCCGCAGCGCTGCAAGGTAGCGGCCTGAATCGTCAGTTGAAGAGTGGGTAATTTACGAGCGGTTCTCCGTGCCCTTGCCGACAGACGACGCACATCTCATTATGTGTGCTGCGTAAGCGAGTAGATTGGGCATGAGCAACGACCCCGAAAACCCTGATGTCGACCGCCCCAAATGGCGTGGTCGGACCGAAGTCTTATTATTGGTGGCAGGCGGTTTGATTTTACTCATACCGACACTGGCGATTTTTCTTGCGGGCGATGGGTAACACCATGACCAAACGCGACGCGCCCGCCACCGAGCGAAACCGCGAAGCGATTTTGACTGTGCTTCAAGACTATCTCCCCGATCAGGGCACGGTGTTGGAGGTGGCATCCGGCACCGGGCAACACGCCGTTTTTTTTGCTCAGCGCCTCACAACACGGTATTGGCTACCCACTGATATGGATACCACCAATCTGGCATCGATCGCTGGCTGGAGTGACGAAGCCGATTTGACCAATTTGTTGCCGCCTCGCCAACTCGATGTGCGTGAACCGGTATGGCCAATTCCAAGTGCTCTCCCAGCGCCGGTATCGGCTATCGTGAATATCAATATGCTGCACATCTCACCTTGGCCCTGCTGCGACGCACTGTTTGCCGGCGCAGCGCAGGTTTTGACTCAGGGTGCTGTCGTGATTCTCTACGGGCCGTTTAAACGTGAGGGGTTGCACACGGCTCCCTCTAATGAGGCGTTTGATGAGCAGCTCCGGTCACAGAATCCGGAGTGGGGCGTGAGAGATCTGGAGGCAGTGTTGGGCATTGCAGGTGAGCAGAACTTTGCTTGTCAGCAGGTCATTGAGATGCCAGCCAACAATCTGTCAGTAGTCTTTGATAGAGGCTGAGTTTGGCGGGGGCAAAACGGGAAATGGTGTTTCACTTTAGCCCGCAAATGCAGGAATCTGTCAAAAAGAGGGTGGGGGAACCGGTAAAGCTGAAACGACAGGGAGCCTCATATGAGTAGCCGTTGGTGGCGCTCGCTCGCTTGGGCCAATTTTGTATTGCTCCTCGCGGCGGCCCTCAAATTTATTCCGATCGGTATATCCCTCACTCACGGGGTGGCTCTGAATGCCGATCAGATCGCGCGGGGCCTGGCGGACGAGCGGGCCTGGGCGCTCGACCTTATCTCTGACACGCCGTACCTCTTGTCTGCCTGGATATTGGTCGCATTGTTGCTCTGGTGCCGAACCGGCGACGCGATGATCCGGCCTTGGCGATCTGAGAATTAATTCGCGCAACATGAGCTCTAAATTTGCTGCCTCGCACCTCAGGATTGGTCCCTAATTGAAGATGACGGGCACTCACAACTAAGTCAGTGACCTACTAAGTGATCGACTGCAGCGATATTGGAGTCGACCAGCGACCCCCAACCCACTGGCTTTCAGGTACATTAATGGCCACCAGCTATTAGTAGGGTGTCCATTATGGAATCGATACTCGTCACGGTCTCTGGCTCGATTGCTCTTGCAGGCGCACTGTTCCACGGCGTGGTCGGCGGCAAAATCTACATGGGTCATATCAAAGCCAGTGAGCTCATGCCCTTGACCCAATCGTTGAGCCTAGTGGCGTGGCAGATGTTCACCGTTTTTCTGGTGGTCAGTGGTGCGACCCTATTTTGTGTGGCGATGAAACCTAATCTTGCTTTGCTTGCTTATCCGGTTTTGGTTGGCAATGCGCTAGGGGCAGCACTCTTTTTATTACTGGGCGTCATGGGCCATGGCCGTCTGTTGAAAATGCCGGGCATGTATCTGATGGGCCTCACCGCCCTATTAGGGTTGCTGGGGCTCCCCAGCTAAGAGCAGGTGGGTTGAGTAGCGAGCATGTTGTTTGGCGTCTAACTAAGATACTGCTCGCCGTTAGCGTCTTCTTGATGCGACCCCTGCCTGCTTTCTATTTATCAACAGGCTGACTAGGAGCTGGACATGCATTTGTGCCAAGGCGCAGTTTATGATCATATTGCGCTACCTCATCAGCGAGATAAAGCGATGCGATTCCTTCTTTTAATAGCACTGATTTTGTCTCCATCGGTCTTGTATGCTGCCACCAAAGGTAATCTAGAAAACCCACAGCCTGATGATTATGCGAGCGGCATCTACCTGATCTCTGGCTGGGTCTGCGATGCTGAGCGTGTCGAGATATTGCTGGATGGCGCCCAGTATCTTGAAGCCCCTTATGGGTCAGAGCGAATGGACACCGTGGCCCAGTGTGGCGATTCCGATAACGGATTTGGTGTGCTGGTTAACATGGCTAACTTGGGTGCCGGGGAGCACGAGGCAAGCCTCATCGCAGACGGACAAGTGATTGATACGCACACATTCACAGTAACTGCCTTGTCTATAGGCGAGTTTGCTGATGATTTAAGTGGTTGCGCCGTCATTGAGGATTTTCCGGCCGACAAAAAGGAAACCCGCTTGGAGTGGACTACCTCTATGCAGGGCTTTCAAATGTCTGAAGAAACTGACGTGATTCTTCCCTATAAGCTGGACGGAGCCTGGGAGGCCGATTATTGGGAAGCCTACCTGTGGGCT
>CALKHC010000080.1 GCA_938091425.1 uncultured Luminiphilus sp.
CCTCCCACAATTCTCCTGATGGCGGCACCGGCACGCCGTCTTTCAACAAGTTGCCCTCATGCCATGTCAGCCGGCCGGTCAGGTGCCAGTTTACAGCCACGGGGTAAATACGATGCTCCACTTTCAATACGCGGGCTGCCAATAGATCGGCGTCATCCCCTGCACAGATCGGGACCCTTGTTTGTAGGACCGGTGGGCCGCCATCAAGTTCCCCCGTGACATAGTGCACTGTCGCGCCCGCATGGCTGTCGCCGTTATCCAACGCGCGTTGGTGGGTATGCAGACCAGGATACAAAGGGAGTAGCGAGGGATGGATATTCATCAGCCGTTCGGCAAAGCGTGCCACGAAGTCGGAGGTCAGGATGCGCATGAAGCCGGCCAGCACGACCAAGTCAGGTTGTGCGCTGTCCAGAACCCCTGCTAGGTCTTGATCAAAGACCTCTCGACTCGGGTAGCGCTGATGGTCGATTAGGGCGGTCTCGATACCTGCGTCATGAGCAATCGTGAGCCCCCCGGCGCCGGGCCGATTGCTGATCACCAGCGAGATCTCTCCACCCAATGATCCCTCGATGCTCGCACTCAGCAACGACTGAAAATTTGAGCCCCGGCCCGACAGCAATATAGCGACGCGCTTTGTCACACCTGAAGCCCTAGCAGAGTTCCACTCCGACCGCGGCGTCAGAGATCTTACCCAGCTCCCAACCCGATAGGCCCAGCGCCTCCAGCTGGCTCAGCGTATCGGTGGTGCGCTCGGCTGCGACCACCAGAATCATGCCCACACCACAGTTGAAGGTGCGCATCATCTCTAGCTCTTCGATGTTGCCGCCAGTCTGTAACCACTCAAACACGGGTGGGAGCGACCAGCTGTGGCGATTCACTCGCGCCCCAACTCCTTTGGGTAAGACTCTGGGCAGATTTTCAAGAATGCCGCCCCCGGTGATATGCGCCATGGCTTTAATGCTGCGGGACTTCTGCAACGTGAGCAGCGGTCGGTTGTAGATGGTGGTGGGGGCCAGCAGGGCCTCGCCCAAGCTCACCTCACCACAGCGTTGCTGCGGGTCAGCGCCCGTATGTTCAAGCACCTTACGAATCAGGGAGTAGCCATTGCTGTGCGGGCCACTGGAAGGCAGGGCGATCAGTGTGTCGCCGGCCTGGACCGTGCTCCCGTCAATGATATTGGCGCGTTCTACGACGCCGACGCAGAAACCCGCCAAATCGTAGTCCTCGCCCTCGTACATGCCGGGCATTTCAGCTGTTTCACCTCCGACCAGCGCCGCACCGGCGAGCTCGCAGCCTTTGCCAATACCCGAAACCACTGCCGCCGCCACGTCGACGTTGAGCTTTCCGGTGGCGTAATAGTCAAGGAAAAAAAGAGGTTCAGCGCCCACGACGGCAATATCGTTGCTACACATGGCCACCAGATCGATACCAATAGTGTCGTGGATGCCCAGATCCATCGCTAATCGCAACTTGGTGCCCACGCCATCGGTGCCAGACACCAGAATCGGTTCTGCGTAGCCGGGGGGGATCGCGCATAAGGCACCAAAGCCCCCCAGCCCAGTGAGTACCTCTGGGCGAAATGTCGCTTGACTGACCGACTTGATGCGCTCTACCAACGCATTACCGGCATCGATATCGACGCCGGCATCGCGGTAGGTCAGTGAGGGTTCTGAGGAGGATGGATCGGCCATGCCGTGGTCCCTGCCAGTCAAAGTGAGATAGTAATCTGCCGGCACTATCGAGGACAGCAAAGCGGAGCACTTTGGTTGATAATAGGGTCGCCAATAGCGGTACCGCCAGCAGTTCGCCAAGGAAGACACGGTCAGTGCAACAGCCAAAATACAGAGCCTCAGTGGCAAGCAGCCCGCAAAACCGGGGCGGAGCGTCGCAGTGAGGCCCTTGTTACAGCGATGCTGCTTTGTGGCCGCGCGAGCGGTACTTAGCATTCTGCTCTTTGCCTTTGCTCTGGATGGTCTATTGCCGCAAGCGCTGGCGCAGAGTGGTGAGGTGATCATCCGCATCGAGGTTGAGGATCGCAGCGAAGATAGCATCGACCGTGCAGCCCGGGAGGCCCTGCAGACCGCGCTCTTGAAACGGTCTGGCGATCGCGAATTGCTTCAGCACCCCGCTGTTGAGGCGGCGTTGGCCTCGGCGAGAACGCGGTTATCTCTGTATCAGTTTGAGAGGGTCGGGGGGGTGACCCGTTTTGTCGCTCAAATCGACCGGGCCGTTGTCGAAAATCTGATCAAAGCCGCGAACGGTACCTTTTGGGCAGAGGCCCGTCCGCCCATCCTCCTGTGGTTGGTGATAGATGATCCGGCGGGCCGTCGCTTCGGCAACACCGTGGCGGAGCAGGCTCTCTGGGATAGCCTTAGCGAGACCTTTGACGGTCTGGGCGTGAATCTGAGACGTCCCCTGTACGATCTTTCCGATGCGGTGTTGGTGTCTCCCGATGGACTGTGGCGGCGGGATTTTGGACCCATCGTTGAAGCATCGGAGCGGTACGGTATGACGCATCTGCTGTTGGGGCGATTGATTCGCCTCAGTGACGGACGCTATATCGGTGAGTGGGTGTATCGCGATGTGTCGGTGGAGCGAGCGGTATCAGTGCAGGCTGGCTCGTTGGAGGCACTGATTGACCCCGGCGTGACGCTGGCTATGGAGGAAATGCGCCGGCAATATGCCGTAGCGCTGACAACGAACGATGCGACGCAGGCGCTGCTTATTCGAGTGCAGAATGTGGTGAACCGGGACGACTACAGGGCGGTCACTGCCGCTGTCAGCGACATTCAGACCTTGAATCATGTCCGCCCTGTGGCGGTGCAGGGAGAGACCCTGACCCTTGAACTGAAGGGTGTCGGCGATGCCGAGACGCTTATCAGGCTGATGGCCTCGCGAAGCGATTTAATCTGGGTGAGCAGCGATCCAGATAGTGAAGAGGGGCTGGTGCTCGCTTGGCAAGCACCCTGAGTTAAGCCCTGTAATATCGAACGACTGACTGATGACACAAGAATCCGGCCAAATACCGCTGATGATGCGCAGCGAGGATCTCGCAACCTGGGATAACTGGCTCAGTCGCCCTGAGACCGCTGCGTTGGAACAATTGCTTAGAGGACAGGTGCCTGAACATAGCGCCTACTTATGGGGCGCTGAAGGTATGGGCAAGAGCCATATCCTGCAGGCCTGTTGCGATGCCGAGGGGTTAGATGCTCGCTACATTCCGCTGCGCGAATTGATCGACTTTACGCCGGAGGAGGTGCTCGCGGACGCCGAAGTAGCGCGTCTCATCGCGATCGACGACATCGACTACGTGGAGTCCCGGGCTGGCTGGCAGGAGGCACTGTTTTCCTTATTTAACGCTTCACGGGAGACGGGTGCGCAGCTTCTCGTGACGGCTGCCAAGGCACCCCAACAGCTGCTTGAGGCGTTGCCCGATCTCCGCTCTCGCTTGAGTAGCTTGCCCGTTTTTCAGATGCCCCGTTTCACCGAGGATCAAATTGCCGAGTTACTGGTGCTGCGCGGAACAGAGGCGGGCATCGAGGTCAAAGATGAAGTCGCGCGCTACTGCTCGCTGAGGCTAGCGAGGCACCCGCGCGCTGTCGTGAACTTTATCAACCAGCTCGACCAGCTGAGTCTAGCGCAACGTCGCGCTGTGACCATTCCGTTCGTCAGGGAGTCGGGCTTGCTTCGTCAGGCTGAGGTATAGCGTACTGGCCGGGCTCCAGCTGCAGGAAGCCCCGTAGCCAATGCACCAACAGATAGAGCGGCACGGTATCGACCAATGCGCACAGGGCCTTAAACGCATAGTTGCTTCCCACCAGGGTGAGCAGGGCGGCCACTGCGATATCGCCTGCCAGAAAGGCTGCGCCGAAAGTCACGGTGACTACCATGACCGAATCCACCAGTTGGCTGAGTAGCGTGCTGAAGTTATTTCTGAGCCACAGGTGTTTTCCGCGGGTAAGGCGCTTCCAGAAGTGGTAGAGCTGAACGTCACAGTATTGTGCCGCAATGTAGGCCAGCATCGAGGCAAAAACTGCGCCGGACGTGGTGGCATAAATCAGCTGGAAGAGTCCGACTTCGGATTCCACCACGGTGCCATTTGGGAGTGTAACCGGGGCGGCCAGTTGCAGCACCTGCCAGGGAGGCATCACCGCCTCGGGCACCGCGGGTGCCGCAGCGCCCAGCGTCAGTACACCAAGAATGAGAACGTTAATGCCCAGACCCACGCTGACTAGAAAGTTCGCCCGGCCCTTGCCATAGAGTTCGCTAATTAAGTCAGTGCAAAGAAAAGTGAGCGGGTAGGGGAGCACCCCAACAGCGAGCGCCAGCGGTCCAAATTGGATAAAGCGGGTGATTCCCACCACATTGAGAAGCGTCATGGCCGAGAGAAAGATGCCGGCCAGTACTAAAAATGTGCGCTCACGGCGCTCGGCGATGAAAGCGGTGCTGGTGGTCACGTCAGTGCTCCACCTGCCCGAGATTACCGTGCATGACAGAGCCGTTAATCACGGGGTGGTGGTGAGCCCATATGATGAGGTCTGCAATTTCACTGGGCGCGACGAGTCTGCCAAAGCTGTTCATCTCACCCAGACTGTCTAGTACAGCGTCATCGTGGCCAACATGCTGTCTCAGCATACTGGTATCGGTGAAGCCCGGACAGATGAGCGCCGTGTGGATGCCTCTGCCCATGAGATCCTGGCAAGTTGCCCGCATCATACCCAGCTGGGCATGCTTGCTGACGATGTAACTGAACGCGCCAGCCACGGCCTTCTCAGATAGCGTCGAGCCGACATAGAGCACGCTGGAACCGGATGGCATCAGCGGCAGCAGGGTGCGGTTTAGCGCATTGATACCCAACACATTGACCGACAGTACCCGAGACAAATCGGCATCCTCGGTGGTGTCGCAACAATCCTTCAACATCAATGATGCATTGTGGACAACACACACTGGCGTGCCGCCCGCACCTGATACCTTCGCGGCGAGCGCTGTGCACGCTTGCGCCAGGGACTGCTCGTCGGATAGGTCGGTAGCCAGTGTCTCGACACCGGGCACAGGGCAGTCGCGTCGGGAGATGTTGATGACGGTAAATCCCCGCTCGATAAATTGCTCCGCTGCTGCCGCACCAATGCCGGAGCTCGCACCGGTCAGTATCGCGATCGGGTCCATAAGGACTCCTGTGACATCTCAGAGGGCGACAGGGTACTGCAGGCATAGCGTGGGGTCACGGGCTCGCTGCGCGTGCGGACTTGCCGAAAAGGGACTCTTCACACACCATAACGGCAAAAGGTAAGGGATGCTCCTATGAGCCAGCTGGCGACGTTGCACATTGACAAGCAGGCGCACAAGTTTTCTGCGGCCCATTTCACCATCTTCTCTGAGACGGAGCGGGAGCGCTTGCATGGACACAACTACGGTGTGTCGGCTCGCATTGTGGCGGAGATGGGGGACAACGGTTTCTCAGCCGACTACAACGTGTATAAGCGGGCACTGCAGCGACTCTGCGATGACCACGATGAGTACATGTTGCTCCCGAGTCAGTCACGCTGGCTTCAGGTGGCGGAGGAGGAGGGTGAGTATCTGGCGACCTTCAACGGCAAGACGCTGCGCTTCCCGACGGATGAGACGCTCCTCCTGCCCATCACCAACGTCACCGTTGAAGCGCTGGCTCATTATTTGCTGAATCTGCTGATTGAAGGGACAGATTTTGGCGATCTGGTGGAGCTGGAACTGTTTGTTAGCTCTGGTGATGGGCAAATGAGTTCGGCCTGCTGGCGAGTGCCGTAAAAAAATCGCTTTTCTTTGGAACTTTCTGCTCTGACCCCTGTCACAGAGACAGTTGTTGAGATGGCGATGTTGACGGGTGCACCGCAAGGGAAACGTCTGAGCAGCGAGGATCCGCCTATTGAGATCCTCCCCGTTTTGAGTGGCTCCTTCATTGCCGGCTGATATTCAGCCGGCTTTTTTTTACCCGTGTTTTACGGTTACACCACTGGTGCGCGTTAGCGCTCTGAGTGACCTCGCCACACTTTCATAAGGCTTTCGCGGGTTTGCGGGCCGACGAGGGTATCGGTCACCGAGCCTCGTGGGTCAATCAGCAGCGTTGTCGGCAGCACGCGCGGTCGTTCAATGCCGAGGGCGGGACCCGGGTCCTGCTCAAGCAGGCTGAAGGTAATCCCCATATCAGCTGCCTGCGAGTGCAATTTTGTGCCTTGCTGACCGTCGTAGTTGACTGCATAAACAACCAGCTCGGTGCTGTCATTGAGTTCATTGAGCTCGGGTATTTCCTCCCGGCAGGGGGCGCACCAGATGGCCCAGTAGTTGATCACTCGCCATTGACCGGCTCCGGGTAATTCATCGACAGGTTGAGTACAGCTCTGCAAACACAGTGCAGCGACCATGATCGAGATGAGGCGTTTCATGCCGGCTGGGTTTGCTCGTTGGCAAAGAGCGCCGCAAGGGAGGTTGCTAGCAGTGAGGACTCCTGTTTCAGATTATTCTGTAACAGCGCAGCTGCCGTGTGTTGCCAAGGCAGGGCCTGTTCGGTCACTTCATAGCGGGGCTCGGCTCTCAGCAATTCAGCGAGTTCAGCCAGCGTGAAACGGTGAAGGTCGCGACTGAGTAGGTAGTGCCCGCGGTCCAGTCGTTTGAGCAGCTGCGCGCCAATAAACGTATCGCGAATGCTGCGCCAGCTGTCAGCATCAATACCACCGGGGAGCACATCATTGGCACGAATAATTTCCAGTTCAGCGATGCCTCGACCTTCTTCTTGGGCGCGCCAGAACAGATAGAGAATATCCAGTGCCTTCATCAGGGTGGGGGTCTGCGCCTGTTCTTTGGTCTGGTAGGCGGAGAGGCTGTGGGCCAAGACTGCGCCAATCAAAACGATGATCCAGGTCACGTAGATCCAGAGAAGGAACAGCGGCACTGCGGCAAAAGCGCCGTAAACCAGTGTGTAGCTGGATTTGGCCATGACCGCAGTGAAAAGCATTCTGGCGATGGTGAAGGTGATCGCTGCGAAGACACCGCCGATCAGGGCGTGACGCAGAGGGACCTGGCAGTTCGGCACTGCGGCATAGAGAAAGGTGAGGCCAAGCGTACTAATCACAAAGGGCAACAGGCTGATCAGCACAGAACCGAGCCCTAAGAGGTCCACGCCGCCCCAGTCATTGGTCGCCGCAAAGAGGTAGGCGCGAATGCCCAAGCCAAATCCGATCGCAGCAGGCCCGAAGCTCAGCACGGCCCAATACAGGAGAAAGCTCGCCAGGGGCTTCCGGTTAGCGCGATTTCGCCAGATGTCGTTAAGGGCTTTCTCCACATTGCGCAGCATCAAAATCGCTGACACCAACAAAATGATGACCCCAAAAGCGGTCAGCGAGCGCGCCTGCGAGATAAAAGTCGACAGGTACTGAACAACCTGTGTGGAGCTCTCCGGCAGGAGGAACTGCACCAGGAACTCATTCAATTTGTCCTCGATGTTGCCAGCGGCTGGGAGCGCCGAAGCGATCGACAGCGTGACCGTCAGGAGCGGCACCAATGCGAACAGGCTGACAAAGGTCAGCGCCGCGGCACTGGCGTTGAGCCGGTCCTCGACGAATCGGTTAAGGAGATAGCGCAAGCGGAGGCTCGCGTTTTGCAGTGTGGGATGCGTTACCATTGCCGGCCGACCATTTGAGCGGAGCTGATGGATTATCCCACATTACCCTGCGCCCCGAGTCGCCGTCGAGCGACCGGAGTGATCTGCCTGCTAACCTTGAGGATCGGCTGATCGTGACCAGCGAGCCTTACATTTTGGTGCTGTATTACAGTCGGGAAGGCGCCACTGCTGCGATGGCGAGACAGGTCGCACGAGGTGTCGAGTGTGTGCCGGGTGTAGAGGCACGCATGAGGACCGTGCCGTCGCTGTCCGCGGCGGATATCACAGCGGAAGACGCGGCGTTGCTTGCGACGCAGGACGATCTGAAAGGCTGCGCGGGTCTGGTGATGGGCAGTCCAACACGATTTGGCAACATGGCGGCCCCAATGAAGCAATTCCTCGATGAAAGCAGTGCCTTGTGGCTTCAGGGTGCGCTGATTGACCGACCGGCCGGGGTATTTACCTCAACTAGCTCTCTCCATGGTGGCCAGGAAACGACACTCGTGAGCATGATGCTGCCGCTTATTCACCATGGCATGGTCATGGTGGGGGTGCCCTATTCGGTACCCGAATTGCGGGCCACTGAGGCGGGCGGGACGCCATATGGTGCCAGCCATTGGTCCACTGAGGCCGGAGATCGGCCACTGGATGATCGGGAATCGGCGATCTGCCGGGCGCTGGGTAAGCGGGTGGCCGAGTGGGCGAAGCGCGCTGCGGGGACGCAGTAAAAAGATGATGAAGACGCAATCGGCGCCGCGAGGGCATCTTACCCGTGCACTGTGGAGTCTGATGTGGCTCACGTGGCTGGGTTTCGTCGCGCAACAGGCCGCCGATGTGGAGCGCTTTTCAGGTACTTGGGTGCTGATTGTGCTGCGCGGCGCGCCACTGCTGTTTTTTCTGTGGGCGGTGCTCACTGACAGTCTGCGTCTGTTCATTTGGTTTGAGCTGGTGCTGCTGTTTTACTTTATTTCCGCGGTTGAGGCGGCTTTCGCCTATCAGGCCGATGTCCTGTCGATCGCAGGTCTCGCACTGGTGGTAATCAATTTCACTGCGTGCATGCTCTACATTCGCTATCGGGGACGGGAGCTTCGCGGCGCCCGGTAAAAGAAACCCTTGGCATCGAGGGGGCTGCATCTACTGACCCTTCGATTGTTTGAAGTATCAACACACCATTTGAAACGCTGCCTGAGTGCAGTAGGGGCCGACTGAGGCCAGACAAGGAGAGGTCGTTGAGATGTTGCGATTGTTGAAAGGAATATGGCGTGTATTGAGCGGCATTAGCCGCGCGATATCCGTTTTGGTGCCGCTGCTGTTTATTGCCGTCTTTGCGATTGCGTTCAGCACCACGCTGAGTGAGTCAACGCCTGAGCCTCTGCCCGAGCGTGCGGCCCTGCTTATCGCCCCGTCCGGGTCGTTGGTCGAGGATTCCCCCCCCGTTGACACGCTGTCTGCGTTTCTCAATCAAGACTACGATCAACCCGCCTTGCTGAATGACGTAGTGCGATCGATCCGCTGGGCGGCGACCGATGAGCGCATTACCGCCTTGGTGTTTGATTTGGAAAATCTTGCAGGACCCTCCACCAGCCAAACGCTGGAAATCAGCAGTGCTATCGAAATCTTCAGGGAGTCGGGTAAGCCGGTTATCGCCACGGGCGATTTTTACTCACAGGCGCATTATTTGCTGGCCTCTCAGGCAGATCAGATCTTGCTGCACCCCGAGGGCGGCATGTTTCTCGAAGGATTTTCGGTGTACCGGTCCTACCTTCGGTCATTCCTTGAAAAAACGCGGGTCACCATGCACGTATTTCGCGCGGGTGAGAACAAGTCGGCGGTCGAGCCCTACCTGCGCGATGATATGTCTGAGGGTGAACGGGAGGTGGTTTCCCGCTGGCTAGCGGGACTCTGGGCCACCTATACCGAGCTTGCCGAGTCCGGGAGAGAGTTGCCCGCAGGGACAATGGATCAGTTCATCGCATCTTTTCCGGCCCAGCTCGCAGCATCAGATAACGATTTGGCCGAAACCATGCAGGCCGCGGGCTGGGTCGATATGCTCGCTGACCATGCTCAGATGGAGGACGCATTGGCCGAATGGGTCGGGGCGACCGATGAGGACGGCTACGCTGAGTTCATTTCGCTCGACCGATATGTTGAGGACGTCAAGATGAGTCGCTCGCTGAGTGAGGAGAACTTGCCGCTGATCGCCATCATCCCCGTTGAAGGCACTTTGATGCCCGGGGACAGCGAAGAGGGGATGGCGGGCAGCGATACCATCAACGGCTATATCGATACTGCCTTGGAGGCCGAGGATCTGGCGGCGATTGTGCTACGTGTGAACTCCCCCGGTGGCAGCGTCTTCGCTTCTGATCTGATTCGGCGAAAATTATCCGAGGTGGCGGATGCCGACATACCTATTGTGGTGTCCATGGGCACTGTCGCCGCCTCTGGCGGCTACTGGATTTCGGCAGAAGCAGACGAGATCTGGGCGTTGCCCACGACACTCACGGGCAGTATCGGCGCATTCTCCGCCTTCCCCACAATTGAGGGCATCGTGGATTACATTGGCGTTTCCGTCGATGGCATGGGAACGACCCCTTTGGCAGGCGCGGCAAGCTTTAATCGTGGGCTCAGTCCAGAGATGGCGAGCATTGTTCAGGCGCTGACCAATGGTGCGTATGACGACTTTATCGAGCTGGTCGCGACCGGTCGCGACATGAGCGAGCGAGCGGTCAGGGACGTGGCCGACGGGCTGGTTTGGACGGGTGCTGAGGCAGCGGAGCGTGGTCTTGTCGATGAGCTGGGTGGTTTGAACGAGGCAGTGGCAGCTGCGGCGCGACTCGCGGGCGTGGATGCTTGGCGCACAGCCCGCACCCGAGTGCCTCCCTCTTTTGAAAGCGTTTTGCTACAGGAACTGAGCCGCTCCTTTGGCATGGTCGCGGCGCCACGCGGCGGATGGTTTGAGTCGCTAGTAAGTGCCTTCAAACCGGCGATTAGGAGTCTCTCTAGTCTCCGCGATCCCATGCATGTTTATGCCCAGTGTCTTGTCTGCGCGCCAGTACTCTGAGGTGGCTATCTGATGGTGCTCGAATTTTCTGAGGAGGCGAGCCCGGCACTGCCGGCGGCGTCTGCCATTATGATCAGACACACTAGTCAAGGTATGGAGACACTCCTCCTCAAGCGCAGCGATGAGCTCAAACACATGCCCGGACTCTGGGTTTTTCCCGGTGGCAAGGTCGAGGTATCTGATGAAGGTGATGACGATCTTGAGCAAGCGCGCTGCGGCGCGGCCAGAGAGTTGCAGGAGGAGGCGGGTATTTCCCTGCCGGCGGAAACGCTACTGACGTTCTCTCACTGGCTCACGCCAGTGGTGGTGAAGCGACGTTTTGCCACTTGGTTTTTCATTGCTGAGGTGGGATCAGATGATCCGGTTACTGTCGATGGCAGCGAAATCGTCGCTCACGAGTGGTGGCGCCCTGCAGACGCGATTCGTGCTCATCAGGAGGGTCAGCTGCCGATCACGCCACCGACGCTGGTGTCGCTGCATGATCTGCAGGCTGAGGATGATCCGTCGGTGTTGCTGTCGCAGCTGGGTGAGCGCTCCCCTCCACGTTTTTTCCCCCGTGTGATGAGAGACGGCGATCAGATGGCGTTTCTTTACGAGGGTGACGCGGCTTATGAGAGTGGCGATCTCAGTCGGCAGGGTCCCCAGCATCGGACGCTCGGAGAGCGGGGCATCTTCCGTTACGTCGACTCTGACTGACGACACGCTTCAGAACTGACTCGCACTGGACGCCGTTAAACGTCGGTTGGATTACTGAAACCACTTGCCACCGGGTAACAGCAGTCGCGTGTCACGGACCGTGTCGTCAAACAGGGGTTTGAGTCGACGTTCACTTCCGCCTTCCTGACGACGGGAAATCATGGTGACAGGAAACAGATAGACAGCCATCTGCCGGTACCTAAGCGCTCTTGATCGGCCTTTGTTATCGCGGTAGACCACCCACGTCATATCGAGGCGGTCACCGAGTAGGTCCCCAAACACTACCCCCATAGCCTGAAGCGTCAGCGTGTCCTCCGCCGGCACCATCCTCTCATCGAGTATTCGTTGCAGCGTATCCAGATCGCGATCGGCAACGCCAGTCAGGCCGCGACCCAGCCGGTTGGCTAGCTGCTCTACGCGCATGCGCTGTTCCGCCATGAATTGTCGGTCTACAGCGGTCAGGGGTTCGATCAGGACCTCAAAATTAGGACTTTGGGCGACTGACCAGCTGGTGCAGACCAAAAGAGCAGGCAAAATGAAACGGACCAGCAGGCGCTTGACGCAATTGGTTGAAAACCGCGTTTTCTGCGGTTGTGCAACCGCCTCTGAAGTGGATAATTGCGTCACCATGTTGTGCTGTTCTATCCCTTAGCCGCTTTGCCGGAGTAAATCGATGATAACCGGAAGCATTGTTGCGTTGGTAACGCCCATGCACCCCGATGGCGCTATCGACTGGCCGGCTTACGCGCGCCTGATCGAATACCACATCGAATCGGGCACCGCGGGTTTGGGCGTGGTGGGAACAACGGGGGAAAGCCCGACACTCACTGTGCCCGAGCACTGTGAGGTGATTCGGTTTGCGGTTGAGCAAGCAGGGGGGCGGATTCCGGTGGTGGCCGGCACGGGGGGTAACTCTACCCAAGAAGCCATCGAGCTCACCGTTTCTGCGGCAGAGGCGGGCGCGGACTATTCGCTGTCCGTGACCCCTTATTACAACAAGCCGACACAACAAGGACTTTTTGAGCATTTTCAGGCGGTGGCTCGATCGGTCAACCTGCCCATCATTCTCTACAACGTCCCTGGGCGCACCGGTTGTGACCTGTTGAATGACACGGTGGTGAAGCTCAGCCAAATCGATAATATCGTGGCGATTAAAGACGCGACCGGTGATGTAGAGCGGGGCGCGGCGTTGATCGAGGCCGTGCCGGACGGTTTCGCCGTGCTCTCGGGTGACGATGCCACCGCGCTCGAGCTAATGCGGCGGGGCGGACAGGGCAATGTCTCGGTCACCGCTAACATAGCGGCCCGAGACATGGCCGCCATGTGTAATCTTGCTTTGACCAAAGAGTGGGAGGCCGCGGCCGAGATCGATGCACGACTGACCGCATTGAATGACCTGTTGTTCATTGAGGCCAACCCCATCCCGGTGAAGTGGGCGATGACACAACGCGGTATGATTGAAGATGGCATCAGGTTGCCACTCACGCCGCTGTCGGAGCCGTGTCGTGGTGATCTAGAGCGGGCACTGGAGACATACTTCGCGTGATTCGACTGGTTGTTAGCATGCTGCTGCTGGGCTCACTCTTCGGATGTAGCCGGTTTTTTGGCGAGGATGGTCTTTTTCCCGATAACGCCGGCCGCTACCAAACGGCACCCGAGCTGGCGCCAATGGACGTGCCACCGCACCTCTCTACCGAGGCGATACAGCCGGACTATCCGGTGCCGCCAGTAGCCGAGAGCGCGCAGTTGGCGGCGCAATTCGAGACACCTCGCCCCACGCCACTCACGGCCAATAATCTGGCTGACTCGGTGCGTATCCAGAGCCTTTCCGGCGAAAGATGGGCGCTGGTTAACGTGGCGCCCGGGCAGCTCTGGCCGCAGGTTAGGACCTTTTTGACTACCAGTGGTATTGGTGTGGCTGCTGTCGATGCCGAGGCCGGGCTGATCGATACCCAGTGGTTCAAATTGGAAGATCAGGAACTCGCGGTGAGGTTTCGCTTCCGGGTAGACACGGGTGTGCAGCGCAACACCTCTGAGCTCCACGTGTTGCAGCAAAATCGCAGCGTCGAGGATGTCAGCTGGCCGCCCGAGTCCGACGATCGCGATTTGGAGCGCAAGATGCTGCAGGACGTATCGCAGTATCTTGCCAATAGTGCCGACACTGCCCCCATTTCCATGATGGCGGATCGCGCCATGAGCGATTCAGGGCGGATCACGCTGGAAGACACCGAAGCGGAAACCCGCATTCGTCTGACGCTGCGCTTTGATCGCGCCTGGGCGTCTGTCGTGAAAGGTACTGAGGATGCGGATTTCGTGATTGATGACCGCGACCGCAGCGAGGGGCTCCTGTACGTTACCTTTGTCGGGCCTCAGGACGATGAGGATAGCGGTTGGTTTGATTGGCTGTGGGGGGGAGAGGACGAACACCCTCTGGCGGGCCACCAATATCAAATTCACCTTGACCGGGCCGGAGACGAGCTGACGTTGATTACTCTGCGGGGCCCTGATGGCGGTGCGGTCGATCGCCGCGACCAACAAGCGCTGCTGACCATCCTGCGGGGCAACATTACCTGATGCGCATCGCGTCCCTCGGAAGCGGAAGCAAGGGGAACGCGACGCTGGTCGATACGGGTGAGACCCTCCTACTGATTGACTGCGGTCTGCCTCG
>CALKHC010000081.1 GCA_938091425.1 uncultured Luminiphilus sp.
CGGGATCAACCTATCCAGATTGTCGCCGATGTGGCGGTCAGGGATGAAGGGGCGGGCGAAACCCGGTACGAGGGTAATGTGGTCCTCACTCAGGGGTCGCTCATGATCACTGCGGATACGCTATCGATTCGCCACAACAGCGACGAAGCCGACAAAATCGTCGCTACCGGGAAGCCGGCGACGCTGGTGCAGCAGCCGACGCCCGATCAGGCACCGGTCGATGCCTCGGCGTTGCGGATTGAATACGTCAGATCTCAGGATCTTGTTCGGTTGTT
This sequence comes from uncultured Luminiphilus sp., assembly GCA_938091425.1. Taxonomy (GTDB): domain Bacteria; phylum Pseudomonadota; class Gammaproteobacteria; order Pseudomonadales; family Halieaceae; genus Luminiphilus. Next base: position 276 of record CALKHC010000081.1, read on the forward strand.
GGACGACGCACGGATAGCACAAAATGGATCCACGCTCTCTGGCAGTCAAATCGATTATCTGGTCAGTCAGCGCACTGTCAGGGCGGCAGGCACACCTGGCGCTGAAGGTAACGGTCGAGTTGAGGTTGTGATCCCACCCGAAAACCTGCGCAGCAATTCTTCCGATGGCTAGCACGCTCAGCGCACATCATCTCGCCAAGGCATACGGCGGTCGGCCCGTGGTCAAGGACGTATCGCTGCAGGTCAGTGCAGGTGAAATCGTCGGACTGCTGGGCCCGAATGGCGCAGGCAAAACCACCTGCTTTTACATGATCGTGGGCCTTGTTGAGGCGGATGCAGGAGATATCCGCCTAGATGACCAATCTCTTATGGCATTGCCGATGCATCGCAGGGCTCGCGCTGGAATCGGCTATTTGCCGCAGGAAGCGTCCGTTTTTCGGCAGCTATCAGTGCGAGACAACCTGTTGGCGATTCTTGAAACACGCCCCGAACTGACACGAAAAAAACGCCACACGTTGGCCGAGTCACTGCTTGAGGAATTTAATGTCGGCCATTTGGCTGATTCCTTAGGGCAGGCTCTTTCAGGCGGCGAACGTCGGCGAGTCGAAATCGCCCGTGCGCTGGCGACTGAACCCACTGTGATTCTTCTTGATGAGCCCTTTGCGGGCGTTGATCCAATATCCATCTCCGATATCAAAGACATCATCACGCACCTCAAAGCACGGGACATTGGAGTACTGATTACCGACCACAATGTCCGTGAAACCCTGGATATTTGCGAACGCGCCTACATTGTGGGCGAGGGGCATGTCATCGCATCCGGAACGCCGTCTGAAGTGCTGACCAACGACAAGGTTCGTGAAACCTACCTTGGAGAGCACTTCTCGCTCTGAGCGCAAACCAACCTAACATCAAGCCGTGTGGCATCCCGCACCAATTCGACCCACCTATCGAGGTCGCCGCTGAGAAAAAAGCGGTAAGTTTTACAGAAGCAATTTCCTTGCCAACTTCTTTGCACGGCAACGTTGGGGCGATACACTGAATCCCCAGTGAGCGATTATCCGTGGTATGAAACAAGCGCTTCAGCTCAAACTAGGGCAACAACTGACCCTTACCCCGCAACTGCAGCAGGCTATCAAATTGCTGCAGTTGAGTACCGCCGATCTGCAACAAATCATAGAAGAGACGCTGGAGAGCAATGCGCTCCTCGAGCGTGAAAGCGAACAACCCGAGGAAGAGGGCCTCGATTTTACCGAAGCAATCGCGTCAGTGGACGACACCGAAGAACTGGCTGTGGACACCGTTTGGGAGGACGCACTCCCCTCGTCAGCGCCACCGACACCTGGTCCCTCTGCTGAGGCCGAGTTCTCGGAACAAGATTCTGAGGAGGAGTCTCTGTGGGATCATTTGCTTTGGCAACTGAACCTGACACGTTTCTCAGATACGGATCGTCTGATCGCTATCGCCCTAATTGATGCCATCGATAGCGACGGCCGTTTGACACAAAGCGCAGAAGACATTCACGCCGACCTCGGCCTAGAGGACGTAGACCTCGACGAGGTGGTTGCCGTCCTGCACCGCTTACAACACTTCGAGCCACCGGGTATTTTCGCGGCAGATTTGCGTGAGTGCCTGCTGATCCAGCTCCGACAATTGCCAGTCGACACGCCTTGTCGGGATGTCGCAGGGGCGCTCGTCAGCCGTCACCTCGCGCAGCTACCTACAGCGCCCCCCCGTCAACTGGCCAGAAAATTGCGCGCCAGCGAGAGCGAACTCGACGGCGCGATCCAATTGATTCGGTCGCTTGATCCAACACCCGGCGCCTCAATCGGCAGTGAGCAAACCGAATACGTGACGCCCGATGTGTTCGTGCGGCTGAGCGATGGTCGATGGCAGGTAGAGCTGAATCCTGAGGTCGCTCCTCGTCTGCGAGTGAATGATCACTATGTCGCAATGCTGCGCGATGGGTCCGCCACCGACAGAGGATATGTCAAAGAGCAGTTGCAAGAAGCCCGCTGGTTTATGAAGAGCCTGCAGAGCCGCAACGAGACATTACTCAAAGTCGCAGCCAAGATCGTCGAGTACCAAAGAACCTTTCTGGAGGTCGGTGAAATCGGCATGAAGCCGCTGGTGCTGGCAGATATTGCATCCGAGGTGGACCTGCATGAATCCACCGTATCGCGCGCGACAACCAGGAAATACATGCACACACCGCGAGGAACTTTCGAGCTGAAGTATTTCTTTTCGAGCCGAGTGACGGGCGATGAAGGCGATGACATTGCTTCAACTGCTATCAAGGCTGCAATTAAACAGCTAGTTGGCGAGGAGGACGTTCGCAAACCCCTTAGCGATGCCAAATTGTGTGCACTGCTCAAGGAACGGGATATGACAGTGGCTCGCAGAACCATTGCCAAGTACCGCGAGCAGCTCACAATCCCTCCCTCAAAGGAACGCAAACGTCTAAACTGAATTTGTAAGTATCGTCCAAGGAGCGAGAAATGAACCTGACCATCAGTGGACACCACATGGATGTAACACCGGCTATTCGGCAACATGTCGAAGACAAACTGGTACCGATTCAGCGTCACGGTGACCACATAACCCGCATAGAGGTCACGCTGATTGTTGAGAAGCACTTGCATACGGCGGAAGCCAGCCTGCATGTTGCTGGCGCCGATTTGTTCGCCTCTTCTGAGTCCGACGATATGTATGCTGCCATCGACTCACTCGCTGACAAACTTGATCGACAGGTGATCAAATATAAGGAAAAGCATCGAGGCCATTGATCGATGTCTAACCAAAACCCAGTCACATTGGGCCACTTTCAGGTGCTGAGTGCCGAGTCCCTGCTCAGCAAAAAGCGTATTTTCGAGCGCGCGGCTGAGACGTTGGGCTCCGCTCTGGATCTCAGCAGCGAGGATGTTTATCGCGCACTGCTGGCTCGCGAGAAGCTGGGCAGCACGGCTATTGGAGAGGGTGTGGCCATCCCCCATTGCCGCATCGATCAATGCTCTGAGGCAGCCGGTTGTCTAGTCACCTTGCAAAACCCTATCGACTATGGAGCGGCAGACGGCAACGACGTCGATATCATTTTCGTTTTGCTGGTGCCTGAGGACGCTACTCAAGCTCATCTGAATTTATTGGCCGCTTTAGCGAGCAGTTTCTCAAGCGCAGACGTACGCAACAGAGTGCGCCAGACAAAAGACCCTGCAGAGCTAAAGCAAGCCCTCTTGCCTGGTGTCATAGCATGATACCGAAGCTCATCATCATTAGCGGCAGTTCAGGCGCAGGAAAGAGTAGCGCTCTGCGACTGCTCGAAGACGAGGGATACTACTGTGTAGATAATCTCCCGCCCAGGCTGTTGCATGAGTTTTCAGAGGAGATCGTTGGTCACCCGGAATACGAGCGCTTCAGGGGTGTTGCCGTCTGCGTCGATGCCCGCGCCGTTAAAACCGGGGCTCAGGTCAACTCTGAATTAATGTCACATCTGGCCGCGCTGCCAGATCGGCTTATTATTTTTTTGGACGCACAACCTCATGTCCTGTTAAAGCGTTTCAGCGAAACCAGACGCAGACACCCCCTTGCAGGACCGGATAACTCTCTGCCCGAGGCGATTTCCCGCGAAAGAAAACATCTTGAGCCGATCGCGGCGAATGCGGATCTGCTCATCGATACCACCGATCTCACTCCGCGAGCGCTGCGGGATATGATCACCAGCCGTATCGTCCAACAGCGAGATGGTCTCTCGGTACTGTTCGAGTCTTTCGCTTTCAAACGGGGCGTGCCAACCGATGCCGACTTCGTCTTTGATGCCCGAGCCTTGCCCAACCCCTACTGGCAGGACGAACTTCGCTCCAAGACCGGGCTCGATACAGAAGTCATCCACTTTCTGGAAAAAGATCCGCGATGCCTTGCATTCTTTCACAAGCTGAAAGACTTCGTGGCCGACGTGTTACGCGACTTCAATCAGTCTGATCGAAGCTACATGACCATCGCCATCGGCTGCACCGGCGGGCAGCATCGTTCTGTCTATCTGACTCAGAAATTACATGGAGAGTTGATCGCGCATTTTCCTGCGGCGCAAATTCGACATCGTGACTTGCAAGAGGCGAACGCCTCATGAGGGAAAAAACGATCATGGTGATTAATCCACTTGGTCTTCATGCCCGTCCCGCGGCAAAAGTGGTCGATTGTGCGGCCCGATTCACCAGCGAGATTCGTATCAGCTATCAACATGAGGAGATCGATGCCAAGAGCATCATGTCGGTACTCATGTTAGCTGCGCCTAGCGGTGCAGAGCTGAACGTAGCGATCACCGGTGATGACGAAAACGCCGCAATGATTGCGCTGGAAGCCCTTTTTGCCGGCGGGTTCGACGAGCTGGAATAAGTCACAAAGGCCTTTTCGCGGGTAGATCTTCAGAGTCGGTAGCGGATAATGGCGGCCTCAGAGGAGGCCCCACTGTGAACTCAACCGCCAATTTTCCCACCAAGACCGAGCGTCTTGAACTTGCCCTGCGCTCTCGCACGCTCGGCGATGTCGCGGGCATTTTGGCTGAAATGTCGCCCGGTGACGTCGCGTATTTAATAAGCTCCTCGCCCCCTGACTACCGTGCGGTGCTGCTGGGTCTTCTCGAACCGGCGCAGGAAGTGTTGGTCGTTAATGAATTGCCCGACGAACTCCGTAACGCCGCGTTGGCTGACCGAGAGCCCGAGGCGCTGGCCGAAATTGTCGAGCAGCTGGATGACGACGATGTCGCCGACATCCTTCATGAGCTGCCTGACGAGGTCACTGGTCAAGTCCTGGCGATTATGGACGAGCAGTATCGTCAGCGCCTTCAGAAAGTACTGAGCTTTTCTGATGACGTGGCAGGCGGTTTGATGAGTACTGACACCATCACCATTCGCGCTGATCTGACTCTGGATGTGGTACTGCGCTACCTCCGCAGGCATACGGAACTTCCGCCCAACACCGACAGCTTGATCGTGGTGAACCGTAGTGATCGGTTTGTGGGGCTTCTGGCAATCGGGACGGTGCTGGTGTCAGATCCCGCCGTTTCAGTGCGGGAGATGATGATTACTGACCAGGAGGCCATTGCCGCCGACACACCCGCTACGGAGGTGGCACGTCGATTTGAGCGAAATGACTGGATTTCTGCACCGGTGATCGATGATGACGGCAAGCTGCTCGGACGTATTACGATCGACGACGTAGTAGACGTCATCAGAGAGGAGGCTGATCACTCCCTGACTTCGCTGGCTGGTCTAGCAGAGGAGGATACGTTTGCTACGGTATGGCAGTCAGCGCCGCGGCGGGCCGTCTGGCTTGGCGTCAATCTCGGCACCGCGTTGCTGGCCTCCTCTGTGATCAACCTGTTTCAGGACACCATTGAGAAAGTCGTCGCACTGGCGGTGCTAATGCCTATTGTGGCCTCAATGGGAGGGATTGCAGGCACTCAAAGCCTGACTATCCTGATTCGTGCCATGGCCATGGGCCAAATCAATCATCGTAACCAATTGTGGCTAATCGGCCGCGAATCGCTGGTGGGCCTGCTCAATGGACTACTCTGGGCCGCTGTGATTGCGACCACCGCGTCGCTGTGGTTTGGCGACCCGATGCTTGGCATCATTATTGCCTGCGCCATGCTGATCAACCTGGTGACGGCGGGCGTGACGGGAGCAGGGCTACCCATTGTTCTGCGCAAACTGCAAATTGATCCTGCGTTGGCTGGTGGAGTGTTGGTCACAACTGTCACCGATGTGATGGGTTTTCTGGCTTTCCTTGGACTCGCCACCGCATTTTATGCGTGATGACGCCAGATTATGACCGACTCTGATACCAACGAAGCGGACGACCTGCGACCCAGCAAGAGTGAACGCAAGCGTCAGATGCTTGCGCTACAAGAAATGGGCGAGCGACTGGTCTCGTTATCTCGCTCCGACCTCGATCGGATCAACATTCCAGATGAGCGCCTCAGAGAGGCAGTAGAGATCGCCCGCGGCATTAAGGCACGTGGCGGCCTCAAAAGGCAGCTACAGTTTATCGGCAAACTGATGCGTTCAACTGATACCGAGCCCATTGAGATCGGTCTTGCGATACTGGATCAGCAGCATGCGGTCTCCACTGCAGGGTTTCATCGCGTGGAGGCGGCTCGCGACCGCTTGCGGGATGAGGGTGACGCGGCGCTGGGAGATATCCTTGCTATTTGGCCCGCGGCTGAAGCGTCAGTGCTACGGCAATGGAGTCGCCAACACCCCAAAGAAATCAAGCGCGGAAACGAGAAAGCGCACGCGAGAAAGCTGTTCCGCTATCTGTCTGGGCTTGACGCCGCTGCGTCACTCGACGATTGATCTTCGGCATCTGGAAGCCGGGAAGTCGCATCAAACACGCGCTCAAACACCACCTCCGGATTATCAAGATCCCCGCTGACGGCATAAACGCCGCTCGATAACTGATTCACCTGATCTTCAAAAACTTTACTGATCAAATAAGTACCTGCAGCGACGGGAAGTCCGCCAGCGAGAGCAGCTACCCAGGGTATATTTTCGACCAGCGGGAGCGTCACCACCAATTCACCGTCCAGCGTCTCGGCGACAAGGTCAATATCGCTGCTGAAGGTAAAATATCCACCAGACCCCTCGATAGAAAATTCGGGAATACGCAAATTACCCTCAGAAAAATCGAAGCGTCCGCCTGCGCTATCAAATGTCACTCCCGGATCGAATAACTGATTCATATTGGCTCGACGGAACAGGCCAGACAGGTTCAGCAAACTCAACAGACGCAACGCGCCCGTGGTCTCCGCATTGGCTGTGACGAACGATCCGGCCTGCATCTCTAAATCCATGTCACCGGTAATAGAGGTCAGCTCAAAGTCGGCGGGACTGCCAGACCACTGCCACTTAGCATCCAACCTACCGCTCTCTGTCTCTATCAGTGGGGCGACACCGACCAAGGCGAGAGAAGTCGCAACATCTCGCAGCTCGGCAGCGAGTGATAGAGAGGTCGACTCACCCTCCTCGCTTGACTGCCAGGTCATGCGGGTTGTTGGCAGCCAGTTGATACCCAAAAAATTACCCGTCACGTCTCTGAACTGCCATCCCTGACCGTCCAGGTAGTCGATAGTCAGATCGAGATCGCCCAAGCCTGTCTCAGCCCGGTGAATGCTCTCCATCGACACGTGCAGCTGGCGCATCCAAGCCCCCAGCGCGCCCTCAGGGTCAGGCGGGGCGGCGCGCTCAGCCCACTGTCCGCTGACCTGAGGTAAACCCTGAAGATCCAGATATTCAATGCGCAACTCACGTTCCACAGTGGCCTGCAGTGAAGCCGCCGAATCCGATACTGGCGCACTGGTGAGCTGTTGAAATTGCCCGCGCAGCCATGGCAACTCAAAATCAGCGTAGAGCGCTTCACCCTCCAGATTGAGGCTGAGTGACAGGGCGCCCAGTTCTTCACCCCGCCACAAAAGCCGACCGATCTCTAATGCATCAATCGCCACTGTCGGGCCAGAAGGTATTGCCTCCGCTGATAATAGCGCGAGCGTCCCCTGCCAGTCTGAGGGATCAAGAGACGGCAAAAATCCGATAATGCGCAAGCCAGGATCGGGGGCTAACAATGGCCATTCGAGCGGTCGGGTTCTGGGTGTCACGTCGACAACGGCGGAAATCGATCCAGCTTCCGGAGTATCGGATACAGCGGATGCCCTGCCGAACCAGAACACTTCCCATGCGGCCCATTCACGATCCCGCCAGCTCACTTTTAGCGGCGCTCGGGCCTCCGCGGGCTTTCCCCAAGGAAGAGGCAGATCAACCACGACCCCCTCAAGATCTGAGTCGATATCAACCGCCACCTCTTTGGCCACATTGATACCCACAGTAACGGCTGTAAGACCTTCGACCGGAATCGGATAGTGAATGCCCCGCCAGAACAACACGTCTGCCACAGCCATCTCAAAATCAAGCTTCGCCGCCAGCAATGTGTCAGGTGCAATTGCAAGCTGGGGCCCCATGGCAACAGAAACTTCTCGATCAAAAACACGTGCAGCGATTCCATTACTCTCAAAACCGGTCGGCGTGCGGTAACTCAAATCACCGCTTAATGACTGTGCTCGCAAATCAAGCAGAGAAGAGGCCACTGTGGCGTTGCTCAGCGTCACGTCAACGTCCACGTCCAACGTCTGGGACAGATCGCGCAAATCAAACCTGATATCCACACTTGTTTCGGTGGGCTCCTCACCGCCGACGGCCAGATCACGCATGACCGGGTAAGCCATCGAGAGCGCGGGCAATTGTTCCAGTGCCGCTAATATTTCACCCGGCTTACCATCCGACTGCGCTTTCAAACCAAGCCAGATGGCATTGCTGTCTACCTGCAGGCCGACTGCCGTATCAACGAGCGAGAGCTCTGCCAAATGACCCTGTGCAGACCAAGCGTCAATTCGCGTGTCATCCAAACGCAGCTGACTTTCAGTTAGCAGTGCGGCGGGCCAACCAGGCTGGTAGTCAAGTGTCACGCTAGAGAGATCGGCCGCCAACTGCATGGTTTGACTGGGGTGTCCGTACCGCTTGAACCCCCCGTGCCACAAGAAAATTCCGCTCTCAATCTGCCCGTCCGGCAGTGCTCGCTGTAGCCACCCGTAGGCAGGTGCTGGCATTCGGTACGGCACATAAGCGTCGCGAATGCTCACGGGTGCATCCAGCACTGCGGCTGCTAGCCGCATTTCGAGCGGTACAGAGCCCTGTTTGGCCAACGGGATATCGATCTCAAACTGCACCGAGGCATCGTGCTCTCGGGCACTGGCCAGCAGCAATCCGTTCTCCAGAAACAAAGCATCTCTCTGCCAACGCCCCTGCAGTATCCCCAGCACAGAAGCCAAGCTGATCGACTCCCGATAAACATTGGGCAGTACCAATTCAAAGTCCTTGGTATCAATCCAGGCCGTTGCGCCTCCCTCGTTGGCGACGATAGAAGCATCAATACCGACTAGGCCAGGCACCTTTCTGAAGGGGTCCGTTGTGGCATCGGTGACATTGGCCGCCAACTCCCAGCGGGTTAGTAGCTGCTCAAACGATTCTAGGGTCAGTGCCAAACGATCAACGCTACCGGCTGGGCTCAGTGCCTCAAGGACGTCGGTCGCCTTCTCGGGAAGTAATTCACTCCCAAGCAGTGTCGCTATCAGAGGCGAGACCTCAAAGCGATTGGTCAGAATCTTCCATCCCTGTCCAAGACGACGCATGTGGACTCGGGGGACCAAAAAAGTCTGGTCATCGGCGGTAAGCGATGCGTCGTCGATCCAGATTTCCGCCTCATCAAAGGGGCCTTCAACAACGCTGCGGGCACGCAGTTGATCCAAATTAAATGGCGTCTGGCCCGCCACCGCGATCTCCGACAGGTCGACCTGCAGCACTGTAGTGGGTTGCCCCTGCGCGACCGCAAACCAAAAATCTGTCTGACCCTTGGCTATCATGTCCCATTGGAACCACTGCGCCAGATACGATAAGCCGGCGCCGCTGATGCTTCCCTGCAACTCACCGGAAAATTGCTTGAGCTCGAAAGGATTACCCGTCCCGTAACCCTCAGCAGACGCCAAACGACCGTCGGGTGAATCAATCGATACCCGTAGGGTGCGACGACTTCTGTCACGCGCCAGATCGATATCAACCGTCAATGATTCGAGGGTCATCGGCAAGCCATTGCGATCCACCTCGCTGATCAGGTGAGCATCCCGGACTTGTAAACGCGCAAAGCTGCTCAAGAAGTCCCGCAGTCCGGCGGGTATGGCTGCTGGATCGGCGCCGGACTGGCCACTCCACTCGATACGAGGCCCGATCAGCGTAAGTTCATCAAAGCGAGGAGCACCGCTGAGCAGACTCTCCCAGGGATTCAACCTGATGCTGGCCTCGGGCAGCGATATGGCAGCACCAGTCTGGCTATCCAGCATCACAAAATCGGTCAAATCCAATCGCGGCGAAAATCCCTCCATAGCGCCACTGATCTGCCCGATACGAATGTCCCCAGAAAATCGTTGAGACAGTTGCTGCTCTATATCCTGCTGTACGCGCGGCAGCGCCCCCAGAAGCAGGCGACCACCACTCACGTAGATGGCAAGACTCACCAGTGCCATCACCATCAGCGGCCACACGGTTCGACCCATACTTCTGGATATCAGGCTAGCCATGGCGGACCGGCACCCCCGCATCTATCAAAAGCGCTCGGGTTTCGCACAACGGCAAGCCGACCACCGCGCTGTAGCTACCGTTGATTTGGCTGACGAAAGCGCCTGCATACCCCTGTATGGCGTAGGCACCTGCTTTGTCCCAAGGCTCATCGGTCAGGAGGTACTGCTGTATCACAGCGTCCGTTAGTTCTGTGAATAGCACCGACGTCGTGCAGGTCACCGTCTTGATAACACCACCATGTGCCACGGCAACGGCAGTGTGCACCTCATGCGTTTTCCCAGAGAGTGAACGAAGCATCGCGGTGGCATCGTGGGGGTCACGGGGCTTACTCAATATTGCGTCGCCGATCGCCACTGTGGTGTCGGCACCCAGACTCACCACTTGGTCCGCAGCGCCTGTTTTAGCCTTTTCACTAGCAAGCCTCGCAACATAATCAGCGGGCGCCTCTAATGCCCTAGGGCGCTCATCAATATCTGGCGCCGAGGACTCGAAGTCGGAAACGAGCAGAGAGAGCAGAGCCCGCCTCCGCGGGCTTGACGATGCGAGCAGAAGCCGCATCAGTAAACCTCATAGTAGCGTCTGGAGTGACGAAGTACTGAGCGAATGGGCACCCAACAGAGCATGGAACAGATCACACCGGCCACTCCACTCCACGGCACCGCTGGCACATTGACGCCGTTTCTCAGCCACTGCTCGGTCCCGGCACTCAGCATCATCAATACCAGTATCACCAGCGACTGCTGCAACAAGTCAAACTGGCGAATGCGTTGATAATTGAACAGTAGTAAGAGCGTGGCCAACATGAGCCCCGGAGAGGAGAGGCCCAATGGCGCGCCCTCGATGAGATCCTGCGCAATACCCATCGTAAAAGCGGTAGCCACCCCCACTCTATGCGGTAAGGCCAATACCCAGTAAAAAAGGGCCAAAGCAGCCACATCTGGCCGCAGACCCCGCCAATCCATGGGAAGTGGTAACAAACTGAACAGAAGGGCGCACGCGAGAGAAGCGTAGATCACCCAGACCGCATGCGCGCGCGTCACG
>CALKHC010000082.1 GCA_938091425.1 uncultured Luminiphilus sp.
TTCGGCCGTCTCTGGCCGTTCGATTTTGCATGACTGCGCTGTATGCCAGACCTGTCGCGGTGAGATGTTCCCATAGCGAAGGTAGGGTGACAGCTTTGATGTGTTGGGCTCAGCGGGGATATCGCGACCGTCACCGTAATCTTGCACGTGGTGGTCCAGAAATTGAGATAGCGCCGCGTGTGCCCCGGCTTCACCTGGGTTCCACAGATCATTCCAACCAAAGGCCCAGTTTGGTGATGTCGGCAGGAGTTGCCAGTCGGAGAGCTCTTCACTTTCGATTGAGCTGGTGTGGGCCATCAGTTTTGGGGTAGGCAGCGGTGGAGGAGGATCGGGGCGACGGTTACAAGCGCGCCAGAATGGCGTGAATACTTTGAAGGGAGTTCCGCCTCCCGTGGCGATGCCCTCAGGTTCATGCAGCAAGGTGCCGGGGTAGCGTTTTAATCCGACACCTTGTTCGGACAGCGTGTCGTTGAGCGATGTTTCAAGGCCTGCTGACCAGGGTTGATAGTGCCGACTGCAATACACGGTTGTTGCACCTGTTTCCGCCGCCAGCGCCCCTAGAATAGGGACGGTCTTTCCTGATTTGAGGATGAGGTCCAGACCCTGCTCAGCCAGCCGGGTGCGCAGTGAAAGCAAGCTATGATGAAGCCACCATTGGCTCGCGGCCCCTATGCGCCAGGCGTCTCCGAGTTCTGGGTCATGCACGAAAACAGGGATCACGGGGCCGGCTTCGGCGGCCGCGGTGAGTCCGGGCAGGTCGACTAGCCGCAGATCATCCCGAAACCAGTATATGGATACATCAGCCATGGAGCGGCTCCTGTGAGGTATTAAGAAAGTAATCAGCGCACTCGGCCATTAAGGTAAATGGCGCACGGCTGAACTTGTGTGTGCAAAGATCGTCGGCGCGCGTCTGACCTTGATTAAGGATAACCAGCGGCTTGCCTTGATCGACGGCGTATCGACAGAATCGCAAGCCTGAGTAAACGGATAGAGAGCTGCCGATGACAAGCATGCCCTCCGAGACATCGATCATCTGGTAGCAATCATCGACTACGGGGCTTGGGACTGTCCCGCCAAAAAACACGACCCCTGGCATCACCACGCCGCCACAGGCTCCGCAGTAGGGCGCATGAAAGTCACTGACGTAGCGGTCCGGCAGGTCAGCATCGCCGTCTGGTCGCAGCGTCAGCGAAGATGTATCGGGCAGGGCGTTGTGGCGCTCGATCCAGTCTTGAACCACCTTGCGGCTTTCGACTTTGCCGCAGTCTAGACATTTGACCTGATCGAGTCTGCCGTGAAGATCAATGACGCTGCGTGAGCCGGCTCGCTGATGCAGCCGGTCGACGTTCTGTGTGATCACGCCTGCTAGCAGCCCTAACTGTTCGAGTTTAACCAAAGCGGTGTGGCTTTTGTTAGGGTGGGCCGCGGCGACGCGAGGCCAGCCCAGTGCGGACCGGCTCCAATAGCGCTGCCTTTTTAATGGATCGGTGACGAATTCGTCGTGCTGAATAGGCTGGCTGCCGAGCCATGTGCCACTGTGATCACGATAGGTGGGTATTCCTGATGCGCTGCTGATTCCGGCGCCCGTGAGTGCGACCCAGGGGTGCCTCGACCCGAGGATTGCTAATAAAGAGTCAACCGATTCGCTCATGAAGCGTATACGTCAGTTCGGGCACACGGATTTCCGCGGGATGCTAGGGCTGGACTGAGATGCATATTTTGATGACGGGTGGGACGGGTTTGATCGGCACAGCTACTTGTGCCGCGCTCCATGCTCAGGGGCATGAGCTGACGATTCTCTCGCGACGCGCACGTTCTGAGACTCACGAGGCGACTTACATTACTGCGCTCCGGGATTGTGCCGAACCGGTTGACGCAGTGATTAATCTCGCAGGTGCGGGCCTTGCGGACCGGAGATGGAGTGATGCTTATAAGCGCCAAATAGTGTCGAGTAGAGTGGGGCTCACCCGCGATCTGGTGACCTGGCTGAGCGAGCTCGACCAAGTTCCAGAGAGGCTCATCAGTGCCAGTGCCATTGGTTACTACGGCATTGCGGCAGAGCAGACTTTTACTGAGGACGCTGACGCGGGCGAGGGGTTTGCAGCCGCCTTGTGCCAATCCTGGGAGGAGGAGGCGCAGAGGGCGACCGCTTGCGGCACGCAGGTAAGTATTTTGCGTTTCGGCGTTGTTATGGCGAGCGAGGGTGGCGCACTGGGCAAGATGACGCAGTCGTTTCGTTTCGGTGTAGAGAGCTGGCTGGGGTCGGGTGCTCAGTGGCTCAGTTGGATCCATCTGGACGACACAGTCAGAGCGATTAAGCACGTGCTCGCTCACAGCAACCCCGCAGCCGTCTATAACGCGGTGGCTCCAGAGCCCGCACGCCACCGGGAGCTCGCCCATGAGGTAGGACGCCATTCCACGATATGGCTGAAGCTCGGTGTGCCCGCACTTGCGGCCAAAATCCTGGCCGGAGAGATGGCGGAAGAACTGCTGTTGAGTGGGCAAAAAGTGCTGCCTGCGCAGCTGCTCGAGGACGGCTTTCAGTTTTCTTACCCCACCCTCATGGAGACGCTTGCGGACTTAAAGTCCCTCGACGACTAGAGGGAGCTGACCTGTTGGTAGTCCATAAACGCTTCCTGAACACTTTCTTGCCCTTTCAGTTTTTTGAGGGCGGAGCGCTCCAGTTGTCTTACCCATTCTCGACTGACACCCAAGCGGTCTGCTATTTCTGACCGTGAGAGTGGGGGACCGTCATGCAATCCCCACCGCGCTACTACGACCGCTTGCTCATTGGCCTCCAATTGGTCGACTGCCTCGCCAAGAAACCGGTGCAGCGAATCTCTCTCTGCATTGCTCGTGGTATCGCCGTATTGATCCGTCGTAAGCGTATCCACCAGCGCACCGTCGTCATCGTCATAGCGCGGCGCGTCAAGCGAGATCGCCAGATTGCGCACCTCTAAAATTTCTTTGGTTTTTTGCTTGTCCATGCCGAGCCGCTTGGCCAACTGCGCAGCGTCCGGCTCCATGCCCGTCTTGGCCTGCTCAATCGCACGCTCACGGTACACCTTGTTCACCTGGTCCTGAACGTGGGTCGGCAAGCGGATCAAGCTGCCGGTGTCGCCAACGTAGCGACGAACTGCCTGCGTGATCCAGTTAAAGCAGTAGGTGCTGAATCGATAGCCTTTGGCGTATTCAAACTTTTCAGCAGCTCGTATTAGGCCCAATGTGCCTTCCTGAACAAGATCCAGATAACCTACGCCACGGCCACGGTAACGCCCGGCAATTGAGTGCACCAACCTGAGGTTATGCATCACCAGTGCGTCTCTAGCTTCAGTGTATTCTCTGAGCGCCCGTCGGATCGTTTTAAGAACCGCTGGCTCGAGTGCGATAGGCGCTGCCGGCGAAACCCAGTGCCGAGACCAATGGCCAATCGCATCCGCTACCGCATCAGGGAACTGCCCGCCTGCTCGTCGCAACATGAACACCGCGATGCCCACCGTCAGGCTGGCCGGAATCTTGAGACCACTGACCGTCTCGGCGTAGCGCTTCTTTGATCCCCGCTTAAGCAGTGTCTTGGAGGCCTCCGCGGTTTTCTCAGCGAAATTTCCATCGACAAAATAAGGAGCTAGTTCGCGGCGCAGCGTGAAGTGCTGCTCGCGACTGGGGAAGCGCTTCACCTCTGGCGGACACTCGAGCGCATTTGTCAGCAAGTCTGACAGCGTTGCGCGCAGGTCCGCCACCTCTGAAAATACTCCAGTGAGTGCCTCAACGGCAGACCACTTTTTGCCGTCGATAATCTTCTCTTCATCCGCAGTTAGCAGCGGATAGCGCCGAATCTCAGCGAACATCAGTTCCAGATCAGCGTCTTCACTACTGTCTAATGTTTGCATGTTGCCCCCCGTTGGCTCACTAACGTATACGGGGGTAGATCGCCGGCAGGTTCTGCGTCGCGAACACTTTGTCCATGTTCAAGGTAGACAAAACATAGACAAAATTTCTGGAAAGGCGATCCAACGGCGATGTTGGCCCGTAAAGCTAGACAAATAGCGAACAGGAGAGCGTCATGAACGCACCAGTGAAATCGTTGCAGGCGTTGGAACCTCGTCCTCTATATGGTATCGGCACCGTTGCGAGGCTCACGGGGCTTAAGTCGGACACTTTAAGGGTGTGGGAGAGGCGTTACGGCCTTGGGGCTAGCTACAAGTCGCCTACCGGACGGCGTCAGTACACACAATCGGACCTGGATCACCTTCAGCTGGTGTCGGCTCTTGTGAAGGAGGGGGTCAGGATCGGAGAGATTGCGGCGTCGGATCGAAAGACGCTGGAGATACTGCTTCAGCAGCAGAATCACGCAACGCCATCGCGATCGTTGCCGCCCGCCAAGCCTCGGGTTGTCTTTTTGGGCGCTGACCTGTGCCGTTGGGTAGACGAGCATCAGGGCTGTATATCGGGAGTGTCGGCGCTGCTCGCGCGAATGTCTGTTGAAGACGCCGTGGCGTCGCTCAGTGCCGAAGAGTCGTGCGATTTGTTGGTAGTGCACTGTCCGTCACTGACTTTGCAGCAGATTAGAGGCGTCGAGGTGGTGGGTGAGCGTTTGGGTGTTCGACGCACCATCGTTTTGTACCAATTCGCCAATGATCAGTGGTTAGCAGAGTTGGAGCGCGTGGGGCACTCCGCGTTTCAGTATCCGATAGAGCCCTCCCAGCTGGCCTTCGAAATTGGTCGCAGTCAGGTCGAAAAAGAAACGTCGCAGGGGATGGGCAACCTTTCGGATTTGATGCCGGCCAAGCCTCGCATGTTCAATGACGCTGAGTTGCGGGCGGCTGCCGAGGAGAAGATTGTTCTGGACTGTGAGTGCCCACGACATCTCTCGGAACTGATCAAATCCTTGAACGAGTTTGAAGCCTACTCCAGCGCCTGTTCGGTGGATAACTGGAAGGATGCGGCTATACACGCCAGCATCTATGCCTACACCTGTCAGGCAAGACATTTGATGGAGAAAGCGTTGCAGTCCGCCCTAGAGGGGCGCACGTTAAACGTTGAGGCTACGCCCTAGCTGAAGCGCGTTTGATGTCGCTGGCGAGGGCGTCCCAGAGTGGCGACCCTCGCAGTTGCCAGAACCAGAGGCAGACAGGTGCCAAAGTCGGCATAAGCAACACGTTAAATTGGTACGTGAGCGCTATCAAGTCAGCGGGAGGCACTCGCGCCGCGTTGAGAAAAGGCGCACCGACCATTAGCAGTAGGTCTTTTCCCGCTATAGAAGCCAGTCCGAAGGCCATGATGACCCATAGCCAGAACAGGCCGATACAAAATTTGTACATCGCGTCCTTGAGGTTGGAGGCCATCAGTAGCGCTGCATAAAACGCGATCGAGTAAGAAACAAGGCGTGTATTAATCTCCAGTGCGATTTGGTTGCCAGCATCGGCCGCGGCCATGATGACTCCACCGTCCTCGCCAAATTGGGTGCGGACCATCATTGCTACCTCTTGAAGGCCCGCTGCCTCAACAATGTTGGGATAGACGCTACTGAGTAAGAAGTCACAGAGCCAAACTGCTGGCGCCGCAAACAACGTGCCCGCGGCATACCAAATGCCGAATGTGATGGGCATCAGGATCAAAGTCAGTACAAATTGGCGCCGCATCAACATTAGGCGGCTTTAACCTCAGGATATTGCTTGCCCAGCCACTGCAGGTAGATGGCAAACACGACCAGAACGTCCAGCATGATGAGCACCGGCCATAGGTAAAGGTGAAACCACTCAAATACCGTGTAATTCCATTGGCCCAGATAGAAGAGCGAGATAATGCGGACGATATTCAGAGCCTGAACAAAAAAGAAACCGGCCAGAATGGCGATGACTCTGTGCTTTAGCGATGCGGGGAAGGCCACTACCCCTGCTATGAGGACGATTGCTGCCTCAACACCATTGCAGCCGGCCTCAATAGAGACTGCAAAGCCGGTCGTCGCATCTCGCAGGATCCGCCCCTGAGCGATGACGGTGTCATCGAAGGGCAGAATGATGGCCGTGCTCAGTGCTGCCAACAGCCCTGTGAAAGGTTGGATGACAGCCTCTTGTACGGGCTTGAGCATCTCGATGGCAAACAAGCCCCCGAGGACGCCGCAAAAAAGAAGAAGGAAACGCACCATAAAAACTAGAGTACCGACTGCGCCAGAATCACGCCAATGATAACGGGGCACAGCCATTTCACATAGAGCGGCCAGATCTTCCAAAACAGGCGCTGCTCAGCATTGTGATCATTTTTCTTAAGTTCCTGTAACAGGGCGTCGCGTTGCCACAACCATCCGGCGAAGATGCAGATCAGTATTCCTAAAGCGGGTTGGCTGTAACGGGTGGAGACAGTGATTACCCAGCCAAAAAGGCTGCCAAAGTTTAGGACGATGAGAGCGCTGAAAGCGGCGATGACCCCGCCCGCGAACAACGTGGCTTGAGGTCTAGTGAATTGATGACGCTCTATGAGATACGCCACAGGAACCTCCAGCATCGAGATGGAGGAGGTCAGCGCGGCAATGCACATTAGCGCAAAGAAGGCAGTCGCCAGCCAGATGCCAACGCTATCCATGGTGTCAAAAAGGGCCGGCAATAT
>CALKHC010000083.1 GCA_938091425.1 uncultured Luminiphilus sp.
ACTACTTCAATGTTGTCGCCTCGGCACTGCGCGTAAGCTTCGCTGACACTGCTGGCTTATTAGAGGATTAGGGTTAAGAGTGGTGCCGGAGATAGGAGTCGAACCTACGACCTTCGCATTACGAATGCGCTGCTCTACCAACTGAGCTACACCGGCACGGGCCGCGGATGTTAAGGAAAAGGCCCGTCCGGCTCAATACCCCCTGATCCCAAATGCGGCGCGATGCCTGATCGCATTACAGCGACAGGTAGCGCCACTCATTTTCACCATTTTGTCCTCGTGTACGCATGGTTTAATGCGCGCATGAAGACAGGTCTCTCCACATGAACCGCTATCTGGTGACCGGCGCCGCAGGGTTTATTGGTGCCAATGTTGCGCAGGCGCTGCTCGATGCGGGCTGTGAGGTGGTGGGCGTTGACAGCGTTAATGACTATTACGACGTTGATCTCAAGCAGTATCGACTGAAGCCGCTGCTCGACCACTCCGGTTTTTCCTTTGTGCAGGGTGACCTTGCTGACGCTCAGATCGTTGACTCGCTATTTGCCCGGCACGATTTTGATTGCGTGATCCACCTCGCGGCGCAAGCGGGGGTTCGGTACTCCCTTGAGAATCCGGGTGCCTACATCCAAAGCAACATTGTGGGCTTCCAGCACCTTATTGAAGCGTGTCGGGAAAAGCCTCCCGCGCATTTCGTGTTCGCCTCATCCAGCTCGGTCTACGGCAACAGCGACAGGGAGTGGTTCTGTGAGACCGACCCCACCGATACGCCGGTCAGCCTGTATGCGGCAACCAAAAAATCCAACGAGATGGTGGCCCATACCTATGCCCACCTGCATGGCTTGCCGGCAACCGGCCTCCGCTTCTTTACCGTTTACGGCCCTGCCGGGCGTCCAGACATGGCCTACTTTGGTTTTACCAAAGCCATCGTCGAAGGCACACCAATTCAGGTGTTTAATGAAGGCCAGCTCGAGCGGGACTTCACCTATATCGATGACATTGTGAGTGGTGTGGTGGCGGCCGCGGGAGCGCCGCCGGTTGATCTGGAGGTGCCCTACCGCTTACTTAACCTGGGCAATCATCAGCCCGTTAAGCTCGGGGATTTTATCGCCACGCTGGAAGGCCTGCTGGGCAAAGAGGCCAACAAAGAGCTGGTCGGCATGCAGCCCGGCGATGTCTATCGCACCGCGGCGAATATCGATGCGGCGAGGGCGCTGGTGGGCTTTGAGCCCAGCACTGATCTCGCCACCGGGCTTCAACGCTTCGTCGCGTGGTACCGCGACTACTATCAGGTGTGATCCCCTGCGCTAGGGCGCCTTGCTCAACTCGTACACCAATATGGCATGGCCCCCCGGGCTGGTGATCATCGCCTCGCTGAATCGCATGCCCTCTGGGGTGACATCCGTGACGGTCTCGCTCACCGGCGCCCCCGCCGCTCTCGCAAATGCCAGCGTCTGATCGATACTCTCCACCTCAACCACTGTGACCACCGCAGTGGGCTTCTCAGGATCCGGCACTGGGGAGTCAGGGTGCTCAATCAAAAATAGCCCGCGGGCCTCAGTTGAGGTCGACAGCAGTGCACGGCGAATGGGTTTTGAGGCGTCGATGTTAAAGACAGGCCCCAAGAATGGCTCGCCACCCGGTGGCAAGGTGCCTTCAAAGTCGAGCGTGAAACCGATCACCCCGGTGAAGAAAGCGATCGACTGATCGAGATCGGGCGTCATCAGCGAGATGCGCTTGATGCGGGAGGTCTGCGCATCGGCCGATACCGCCAGCAGGCAGCACAGCAGTCCAAGACCCACGAGTTGAGTCCATGACGCGCTGCGGTGAGTCACCGCCCGCAATCGCTCTTGAGGATGCATCAAGACGCCCACTCGCTCACTCTTCAAAAAACTGCATGATTGACCCGTCCGGTGTCTTCACCGAAAACAGCTCGACCTCTCCTATCTCCCCCAACTCAACGGTGCTCGTATCCCGCCAGAGGCTGCCACCGCGCGTCTCAATCAGCGCCTTAGCGGCGTCGATATCGTCCACCGGGTAGCGCACGGCAAGAATGCCCAGGTTAGGCGCCTCGCACTGATTGGAATAGTCAAAGCCCTCCAGTCCCATGACCTCAATCATCTCCATCCGACCAAACTCACCGGCCACCGGATACACAATGCCCGCCCGGTACGGCACCGAGGTGGTCAAACTTAGCGGGATACCAATCGGCGTGGGCGTGGGGGTTTTGGCGGTGTAGGGCTTGCCCTTGTAAAAGGTGTCGAACCCCAAGGTTTGGGTAAAGAAGTCATAGGCGACGTCGCGATCAGCCACCATTTGCATCATGTTAAAGGGCGCGGTCATGCGCTCGAAGTCGGGAATGGACTCAGGTAACGGCGGACTCAAGCGATCATAGGTTTGCACCTGCACGCCGTCGGGCCCGCGGTAGATCACCACGCGCAGATCCGACGTGCCAAAGTTGAGCGCGGTGATCGGCGTTTCGGTCCACCAACCGAGCCGAATCGCGTCATCGTAGATAGACTGCATGTCTTTGACGCGAATCATCATGCTGAAATAGCAGCCCGTGTCCCACGCTCTGGCGCCCGGGCGCATCGGCACCCGCCTGCCCGCATTGTCAAAACTCACGAGTCTGACGTGACCAAAGTCACCGCCCATCGGCGCGCGGAGCAACAGATATTCGCCGCGGGCTTCGGGGGCTAAACCCCAGGCCGCAATCGAGGAGGCCGACAAGCTACCGCGCCCCAGCTCCTCGTAACCACCGATCTCCTTGAAGAAACGCGCGGTCACATCGGGGTCGGTGACACTCAGCACCGCCTCGCGCCAGGGCTTGTCCGTAATGGGGTCAGCGGCGAGCGCCTGACCGCCGCCGATACAGGCTGCGCTCACGATGACGCTTACTAAAACAGTGAGAGCGGCGCGAAAATGCTGCATCTGCGCGCGCCATCTCTTAAGTGTTGATCTCATTGTCTCGCCCTCTTTATT
>CALKHC010000084.1 GCA_938091425.1 uncultured Luminiphilus sp.
CAATCCAACAGGCTCTCCGCGCCAGTTACGCCCAGTATGGGCGCCAAGTACTGGTGGCCAAATTTATTCCCGAACACTTTGCGGATATTGGCCCGGAGGGCTGAAGTGAGCTTTATAGAGGTCTGCGCTGTCGTGCTGGCACTGGCCTACGTCATCCTCGCCATTTTTCAGCGCCGCCTGTGCTGGATTGCGGCCATCGCCAGCGCCTCACTTTATATCCTAATTTTTTGGCAGGTCCGGTTGTATCTGGAGGCGGCGCTTCAGATTTTTTACATCGCCATGGCCGTCTATGGGTGGTTTGCCTGGCAGCAGCAAGACGATCAATCCCAAACCCGGATCCGCACCTGGTCTCCAAAACAACACACGGTGGCGTGCAGCGTGCTTGTTTTCCTTAGTCTGCTGGTTGGCGGCGCCATGAACCGCTGGACCGATGCCGCATCGCCCTTTATTGACGCCGCCACCACCGTGTCCGCACTGCTTGCCACGTGGATGGTGGCGCGCAAGTTGCTGGAAAACTGGCTGTACTGGATTGCGATCGATTTCGCATCAATCGGCCTGTATCTGTCTCGGGATCTCTCCCTGACCGCCATTCTCTTTGCGGGATATGTCCTGCTGGCAATCTGGGGTTATCGAGCATGGCGAGCACAATGGCAACTGCAGACGCCCTAGCACCCTGCCTGAAAAGGTGGCGGGAGTGGCAACTGCCAAAACCAATCGATGGCCCTCCGGTTCTAGGGCCTCTATTGGCGCAAGGGAGTGGTCACAGCATCTATGAAATTCTCAGTACACCGCGGCTGGTTGGCCGGCTCAGACATCAATCGACCCGGTTGACTGAAGAGGCTTTCTTGCAAGAACTGGCGGCATGGTCCCAGGCAGCACAACGGGGACTGGCACCCGGAATCGTTTTCACTGATGAGCATGACCAGATCGTAATCTGTGAGCGCATTGACGTCATCGAACAGCCTGTTTCCGGCGAAGCCCTGGGCACGCTCTGCCAACAGATTCATGCGCTGCCTGGCGTCAGTCACCGGCTGACAATCCCTGCCGACATCGCGCACTACCTCAAGCAGTTGCCGGCTCGCCTTGCCGACCAATGGCGCGTTGCTATGCAAACCTGCAACACTGAAAAGGCACTGGCGAGTCTGGAGGGAGACATCCCCTACCTCTGTCACAACGATCTGACCCCCGGTAATCTGATGAGCAGTAGCAACCGATTACTGGCGATCGACTGGGAGTATGCGGCGATGGGCAGCCGTTATTTTGATGTTGCCATCGCTTGTGAGTCATTGCCTGACAGTGAGCGTGACACCATGATGCAGCAGGTATTTGGCGACACACTGGACGACGATTTGATGACGGCAGGAAAACAGATTGCGGCACTGGTCACGGCGCTGTGGCAAACCTGTTTTTCTGTCGCTGATGCGCCCCGGCCTGCCGACTGGGTCGAGCAGACTCGCGGCCCATGACAGCTCGGTGGCACATCCTCGGCGTCGGCGCGATTGGCGGCCTCTTCGCCTGCCGCCTACAATCGGGCGGTGCGGAAGTCACCCTGTTGAGCAAATTATGCAACGAGCCATCTCGGCAGTTGGTCCTGAACAACACCTCCACCGAGCGCTTTCACTTTCCACAGCAGGCCGTAACCCACAACGATGACCCCATTGGGCACTTGTTGGTCTGCACAAAAGCATGGGCGGTCGAATCGGCGATCGAAGCGGTAGCGCCGCGACTCTCGGCATCCAGCATCGTGGTGTTGCTCTGCAACGGGATGGGCCTCGCCGAGACCGTCGCGCCTCTGATCGGCAAAGCACGGTTGGTCGTGGGATCCACCACATCTGGATGCCGGCGCTCACGCGAGGGCGCGTTGATCGTCTCCGGCGAGGGTCGTACCCAACTCGGCATGCTGAACTCGAGCCCGGCGCCGCCATGGGTGTCGCCCTGGCGCCGGGGGGTGCCCGATTTTGAGTGGGAGACCGATATCCACTCGGTTCTGCTGGCGAAGGTAGCACTCAATGCAGTGATCAATCCGCTGACTGCGCTCCATGGGGTGACCAACGGCGACTTAATGCAGCCGCCATTGCGGGCTATTACAGAGGACGTGATCAAGGAGGTGCAGAGCATACTCTGCAGTGCCGGCGCCACGGAGATCGCCTCGTCCCTCCCAGCGCACGTTCGAGCCGTTTGCGATAGCACCGCCGCCAACCACTCATCCATGCGCGTGGATCTCGAGAACGGTGAGCGAACCGAGATTGATGCGATCGTCGGCTGGTTACTGTCGAGTTTGACCCCGCATCCGCCCGCAACACCGATACTTAGTGAGCTTTATGACGCGGTGAAACAACGAGAGATGGACGTATCGAGGGCCTAGAGGAGCGCGAGCAATGAGGCCACCACCACCCACACTCCGGTAGCTCGGTTCATCGCCTTTTGCGCCGTCTCTACAGTGGTCACAACGCCATGAGGGTCATCCATATCCTCTTCGTCAAGACGCCATGCGCGGGTAATGCCCTGCTCCAGCAGCGCCTCGGCGGCCACTTTGCTGTCGAGCGCTTCCCGGGTCAAAAGCCCCTTTGAACGCTCAAAATCACCCAGTACACAAAAGGTGAATAGCAATACTCTTGATGGCAACCAGTCCAGCAGGCGCTGGGCCGCCTCGAAGCGGCCAGAGCTATCGCTGTTCGCCAGCGCCACGAGCCGATAAGCTGCCGCGCCGAAAGGGCCCAGCAACCAGAAGTACAACACGGGCGGAAACCATCGGGCGAAACCTCGATAGGCGAAATCACGCAACGCGCGCTGCCCACGCGCCTCTCCGGGACTCCTGTCGGAGTCGGATTCGCTGAGCAGCATGGCCGCCCCTTCCTCGTCACCGACACGGGCGCGAGCCAGAAAGCGCTGCAGTTCTGTGGGGTAGTCACCCCTACCCAGCGAAAAATACAACAGTGCCGTTCCGACGAGCGCCTCTGCGAGGCCACCGAGAAAGGCCTTGAGAATCCATAACACAACCGCGCCCGCGAGCAGCGGCGCGCCGACACGCAAGGCCAGCGAGGGCCATAGATCGAGTTCAATTGCATCGACGCGACGGCTGAGCGCATAAAACCATCGATCACCATGCAAGGGCCCACCCGCACCCAGAAGCGCGAACAGGCCGACCGCAACAATGAAAATGAGGTACGACACTCCGATGCGTCTCCTTACTACTGTGACTGTCTGGCGAGGACGCGAGACCACTCAAATGCGGGCCCCGGGTCTGTTTTGCGACCAGGCGCAATATCGCTGTGGCCAACGATAGCATCGTGCTGAATACCGGGGTATTGGTTTCTCAAACACCGGACTAACTGATTCAAGGTGTCGTACTGAGGATCAGCGTACGCCTCATCATCACAGCCCTCGAGCTCTATACCGATACTGAAATCATTGCATTGCTCGCGCCCTTGCCAACAGGAGACGCCCGCGTGCCACGCCCGCGCATCGGTTGAGACAAACTGGACGACTTCGCCGGTGCGCCGAATCAGAAAGTGCGCCGACACCTCGAGGCCCGCGATTTCAGCAAAATAAGGATGCCCGTCGGGGTCGAGCGTATTGGTAAATAGGGCCTCAATCTCAGGACCGCCATAGTTCCCTGGCGGTAAAGAGATGCCGTGTACGACGACCAGCTCAGTCACCGCCCCTTCTGGCCGGGGGTTACAATTAGGAGACGGCACGCGACGGGCACCTGCGAGCCAGCCTTGAGTGATCTTCCATTGGTCAGCGGTAGTCGTCACAGGGTAATCTTATCGCAGACTTGGGAGGGCGAGCGCCAAGCGTTCATCTCGATAATCGATGCAGTCGGAACCACAACCAGCCATGATCACGTCAGATTACATTGTGAAACTCGTCGCCCAGGCGCTCGACGAGGATATTGCAGGCGGTGACATCACGGCGGAGCTCATCGGAGCTGACGTGCAGGCCAGCGGAAGCATCATCACGCGTGAGGACGGCGTGCTGTGCGGGACCGCCTTCGCGCTGGAGGCCTTTCAACAGATTGATCCCAGCTGCCATCTACAATGGACTGCGCAGGATGGCGACGCGCTCACAGCGGGCAGCCCACTGTGCACTCTGAGCGGACCCGCCCGGGCCCTGCTGACAGGGGAACGCACGGCACTCAATTTTTTACAGTTGCTATCGGGCACCGCAACGATCTCAAACCACTATGCCGCACGCGTGGCCCACACCCATGTGAAACTGCTGGACACCCGCAAGACCGTGCCCGGCCTCAGACTCGCACAGAAATACGCCGTGACCTGCGGAGGGTGTCACAACCACCGCATCGGATTGTTTGACGCCTTTCTAATCAAAGAGAACCACATCTCGGCTGCCGGCGGCATTGCCGAAGCGGTCGCAGCAGCAAGAAAAGTCGCAACCGATAAGCCGGTGGAAGTCGAGGTGGAGAACGAGCGTGAATTGGAGCAGGCACTCACGGCGGGTGCAGATCGCATCATGCTTGATAACTTTACGCTGCAGGCGCTCCGCGATGCCGTCGCGCATTCCGGCGGCAGAGCTGAGCTTGAGGCATCGGGCAACGTGACCGATGAGACCCTCGTGGCGATCGCCGAGACCGGCGTCGACTTCATCTCAATTGGTGCGCTGACCAAACACGTCAGGGCATTAGATCTGTCGATGCGGATCGACTGAAACCGCTAGCTATGGATGGGCTCGCTGCTCACCAAAACGCCATTGCGATCCCCGTAGAGCCAATCGCCGGGCGCCACTGGTACTTCCCGTAACATCAGCGGAATATCCCGGTCTCCGACCCCCTGCTTATCCGTTTTGATAGGGCACACGCCGAGCGCCTGCAAACCGATATCGATCTCATCGATGACTTCGACATCGCGAATCGCGCCAATCACCACGACCCCCGCCCAACCATTATCCGAGGCGAGTTGAGCAAGACGATCGCCAAGCAGCGATCGGTGCAGAGCGCCTTGCCCATCCACCAGCAACACGCGACCCTCACCTGGCTCAGCGACTGCCTCAGCCACCCGTGAATTGTCGGCATGACAGGCTATCGTGGAGACGGGGCCCGCGAAGCGCTCTCGGGTGCCGAACGAACGAAACTGGAAGCCCAGATGCTGTGCCGCAGGATGCCCGTCCGATAGATCGGGTGTTGTGAATGCCAACAACGGATCAGAACCAGTCATAGGAGAACTCAGACAGGCTCTCACCCGGTGCGTCGATGGCCCCCGCATGAGCACGCGCGCGGGGCAGTAGGCGCTCCATGTAGAACTGCGCGGTACTCACTTTGCGGTCACAGAAGACGACGCGCTCGCCATTAGCAGACACATTCGCCGCCACCAGCGCACCTCGCGCCAACTGCCAGCCGCCGAACAGGTAGCCAGTCTGCATCATGTAATCAAAGGAGCCACCCAGCGCGGTAAAACGATCATCGCCCAATGTGGCGAGCAGACGCTGCGTGGTCTTAACGTGATCGGCTAAAGATTCGGCAAGACAACTCCCCATACTGTGGAGGCGCTCGTCATTGTGGCCCTGCAGCGTGGCGGCGATCTCACGAATCTCGGCCTGCATGGCCTCCATGGTGGCGCCACCGTCGCGACCCAGCTTACGGTTCAGCAGATCTGCAGCCTGAATGCCGTTGGTGCCCTCGTAGATCGGCGTAATGCGCACGTCCCGCAAATACTGCGCCGCACCCGTTTCCTCAACGTAGCCCATGCCACCGTGTACTTGAACCCCCAGCGAAGTGACTTCCATTCCCAGCTCAGTGAGCCAGCCCTTGATCACCGGGATCATCAGGTCAATCCGCCGCTGACTCGCCTCGCGGGTTTCTTCGGGACCGGCGTGCGCTAGGTCCATGGTCACCGCCTCGGAATAAGCCAGCGCACGCATGGCTTC
>CALKHC010000085.1 GCA_938091425.1 uncultured Luminiphilus sp.
CATTCGGGCCGCGCAGACTAAAGCGCACCGGGAGCCTTGTCAATTTGGCTCTCAGCTTAATCAGGAGCGATGAGTTCTGGTCAGCAAGGGTGAGAGCCATGTGCATTTTGGGAGCAGATTAGCGGTTGTGCTCGGCGTATACTCTCTCCTCACTTATCAAGCGCTCTCCTGAGCGCGCCCGGATGTCTCTTGGCACCACGCCACAAACCATCAAAGCGAACAGATACCACGCCAGATCCCCATGCTCAGCGTGAAAAGGATCGATATGCCCATCCGATTCCCAGCCGCGAGGTGATTCTGGCACTTCTGGAGGCGGCCGACGCGCCGCTAGCTTTTGAGAGTGTTGCCGAGCACCTGGGCTTGAGTGACGAACGCGACCTCGACGCACTAGGTAAACGCCTTCGCGCGATGCAGCGCGACGGTCAAATCATCTCTGGCAGGAGAGGCGCCTATGGCGTGTCCAAGCGAATGGATTTACTGCGCTGCCGCGTGATGGGTCATCGCGATGGTTACGGCTTTGCCAGACCGCTCGAGGGTGGTGACGATCTGTTTCTCTCTGCCCGCGAGATGTACCAGGTATTCGATGGTGATGAGGTGTTGGTCTCGGTCGCAGGCCT
Organism: uncultured Luminiphilus sp.; assembly: GCA_938091425.1. Classification (GTDB taxonomy): domain Bacteria; phylum Pseudomonadota; class Gammaproteobacteria; order Pseudomonadales; family Halieaceae; genus Luminiphilus. The sequence goes on from CALKHC010000085.1 coordinate 618, forward strand.
CGACCGTCGTGGTCGAGCCGAGGGTCAGATTGTTGAGGTGCTCACCCGGGCGCATACCAAGGTGGTGGGCCGATACATGGAAGAGAGCGGCATCGGTTTTCTGCTCCCCCATAACACGCGCATACGGAATCATATTCTCATCCCGCCCAAGGCCAAGGGTGGCGCACGCCATGGGCAGCTGGTGTCGGTGGTGCTCACCGAGTACCCCTCAGCTAAGCTGGGCGCCAAGGGGGAGGTCGAGGAAGTCCTTGGTGATCATCTAGATCCGGGGCTGGAGATTGACGTGGCCATCCGAGCCCATAGCATACCCTGGGAGTGGCCAGATGAGGTCCTTCGTGAAGCCGGCGCTCTGGGTGAAGAGCCCGCCGAGACAGATAAAACACACCGGGTGGACCTGCGTGACGTGCCGTTTGTCACGATCGACGGTGAGGATGCCAAAGACTTTGATGATGCTGTGTGGTGCGAGGAAAACCGGGCAGGATTTCAGCTACGCGTCGCGATCGCTGATGTCTCTCACTATGTCCCGGTAGGCTCCGCGCTCGACGAGGAAGCGAGCATCAGGGGCAATTCGGTGTATTTCCCGGAACGGGTCGTACCAATGTTCCCCGAAGTCCTCTCGAACGGCTTGTGTTCTCTAAAGCCGCAGGTAGATCGGCTGGCGATGGTCTGCGACATGCGCATAGACCGCAACGGTCAGCTCGAGGACTACACTTTTTACGAGGCGGTGATCCACTCCCATGCCCGGCTCACCTATACCGACGTGGGGGCGGTCATTGAAAACGGCTGGAGTCGCCACGTGCCTGCCGAACGCGGTGAGGAGATTGATCGACTGTATCGGCTTTACCAGGTGCTACGCAGCGCGCGTGAGCAACGCGGGGCGCTCGATTTCGACACGCAGGAAACCCGCATTCTATTTGATGAGCAGCGCAAGATCGCGGCGATACAACCCGTGCATCGTAACGACGCTCATAAATTGATCGAGGAGTGCATGCTGATTGCCAATGTGGCCACCGCGCAGTTTCTTGAGGCGCTTGAGCAGCCGGCGCTGTTCCGCGTGCATGAGGGCCCCAGTGCCGAGAAGCTAGAGAACCTCCGAGCCTTCTTAGGTGAGCTGTCGCTGGATCTGCCCGGTGGCCTCAAGCCTACCCCCGAGCACTATCAGTCATTGCTCGGCACGGTGGAAGGCCGAGACGATAGCCACATTGTGCAGACCATGTTGCTGCGCTCGTTATCACAGGCCGTCTACCAACCTGAAAATGCTGGCCATTTCGGGCTGCATTACGAGGCCTACGCCCACTTCACGTCTCCAATCCGACGGTATCCAGACCTGCTGGTTCATCGCGCGATTCGCGCAGCGATTCGAGGCCGTGGTCAGGGCGCTCATATTAAGCGGGTCAAAGGGGCAAGTGCGCTCAAGCGAGAGAGAATTTACCCCTATGACGTCGGCGCGATGGCTGCATTAGGCGAACAATGCTCAATGACCGAGCGTCGCGCGGATGACGCAACGCGGGAAGTGGATGCTTGGCTCAAATGCGAGTTTCTGAAGGACCGGATCGGCGAGGAGTTTGAGGGAGTCATTGCCGCTGTGACGAACTTCGGTGTATTTGTCGAATTGAGCGACCTTTACATTGAGGGTTTGATACACATCAGCGCTTTGCCTGGGGACTACTATCATTTTGATCAGGCGAAGCAGCGTCTGATTGGTGAGCGCACGCGGCAGGTTTTTCAACTGGGCGGGGCTGTCACGGCCAGGATCGCCCGGGTGGATCTGGACGATCGAAAAATCGATCTGGAATTAGCGGGGGTTGCGCCATCAAGACGCAGCAAAACATCAAAGCGCCAGTCTCAAGATAAGCCCGGCCGAAAGGCACGCGATAAAAAGTCAAAGCATCGACGATCAGCTTCGACAAGGGGCAGTGAGGGCGGTGCCCGCAAGCAAAAAAGCGAGAAGTTGGCGCCCAAGCAGTCAAGCCCTGCACAGAAATCTAAGACGACAGAGTCTAAAAAGCAGGGCAAAGCCAGCCAATCGGCAAAAGCAGCCAAAACCGGAAAGGCGGTAGGCGGAAAGCGCCAATCTGGCCAGAAGTCGCCCGCTGGTGCAAAGCGTCGGTGAGCAATGACTAACAACGTATTTGGTTACCATGCGGTTGAGAGTGTGATTCGGCGGGAGCCGGGTAGCATTGTAACGCTGCATGTTCAGGCTGACCGTCACGATAAGCGTATACAGGCGCTGTGTGAGCTGTCGCGGAATCAGGGCGTTTCGGTAGTCTCTTGTGCCAAATCAGATCTGGATGCCATGGTGACTGGGCGCCATCAGGGTGTCGTGGCGGTGCTCGATCCTGCGGTGGGGCATCAGTCGGCTGGGATGATCAGCGAAGCGGCCCTCATTGAACGCATCTCCGAGGTGGCTGCCCCATTGCTGCTGGTATTGGACGGCGTGACGGATCCCCATAATCTCGGAGCTTGCCTGCGTAGCGCGGACGCGGCGGGGGTTACCGCCGTTATTTTTCCGAAAGATAAAAATGCTGACGTCAATGACGTGGCGCGTAAGGTGGCCAGTGGTGCCGCCGAGACGGTGCCGTGGGTGCGCGTGACCAACCTTGCTCGAACGATCGAATCCCTGAAGCAGGCGGGTGTCTGGATGATTGGCACCGATGGTGACGCCGAAGAAATGCTGTACGAGCAAGATTTGAGCGGGCCTTGTGCGTTGGTGCTAGGCTCAGAGGGATCAGGCATGCGCCGTCTTACCCGGGATCTGTGCGATTTCATTGTCAGAATACCCATGGCAGGGTCGGTCTCAAGCCTCAATGTGTCGGTCGCGGCAGGGGTGTGTCTCTTTGAGGCAGTGAGGCAGCGTGGCCTCCAAAATGCCTAGAGGGCTAAGTCAGATGCCAAATTGCCACGTTGCAAAGCGGCTAAGGCCTTTGTAGACTCCTCTCCTCAAAATTTGGTCGGGCCCTGAAAACAGGCCCATCCTCCTTGCCACACCGCGTGACGGGTGGCTTTAAACCATAGGGAGTACGCGAGTGCGACACTACGAAGTTGTGTTCATGGTCCATCCGGACCAGTCAGAACAAGTCCCCGGCATGATTGAGCGATACAGCAACGTCATCACAAAAGATGGCGGAACTGTGCATCGTCTGGAAGACTGGGGTCGACGTCAGTTGGCCTATCACATCAACAAAATCCACAAGGCGCATTACGTTCTGATGAATGTCGAGGCTTCCAATGAGGCCATGGAAGAGTTGACCACGACCTTCCGTTACAACGACGCTGTCATTCGCAACCTTGTGATTCGTCGCGACGAGCCTGTGCTTGACGAGTCCCTCATCATGAAGGCCGAGCGCGAGGACAAGGAGCGTAAGGCCCGATATCAGGAGCGTCAGGACAATGATGCTCGCCGGGCTGTGTCCGAGACGGCCGAGGCCCCCGCTGAGGAAGAGGCCCCAGAGCCTGTTGCGGAAGAGCCAGAAGCAGCCACTGAAGAAGCGACCGAGGAATAAGCCATGTCACGTTTTTTTCGACGCAGAAAGTTTTGCCGTTTCACTGCCGAGGGCGTGACCGAGATCGATTACAAGGATCTGGACACCCTCAAGCAGTACGTTTCTGAGACCGGCAAGATCGTACCGAGCCGGATTACCGGCACAAAGGCCAAGTATCAGCGTCAGCTCGCGACCGCAGTCAAGCGCGCGCGCTACCTCGCTCTGCTGCCTTATACAGACGCTCATAACTAAGCGTTACTGATGCGCGGCCTCGCTGAATTCATCATGCGCGGCCAGTGGCAGGCGCTCGGCGTCGCGGTATTGGGGTCGGGCAGTCTGTTATTTGGCTGGATCAGTGCGGCGGCCATCGCACTGGTCACCCTGAGAAAGGGAACAGCTTCCGGCGGTTGGTTGGTGCTGTGGGCGTTATTGCCCGCAGTGATCATCACGGCGATGACCGGTGACACGGGTAGCGCCATGTTGTTGCTGGGGGCCTACGGTTTGGCGGTTGTCCTCAGGGAGAGCGTCAGCCTGTCATTGGCCGTGATGGCCAGCGTGCCATTGGCACTGGTCAGCGGATTGGCGCTGACTCTGCTGAACGGCCCGTTTTTGGAGGATCTGGTAGCAACGTTTAACCAGGCCCTCGCTCAGCTGGAAAAAGATCTCCAGCAAGAGGGTTCGGGAGAGTTGGCGTTCAACTCGCTGGCGGTCCCTCAGGTGGCAGCATTGTTGGCAACGGGTAATGCAGTGATTGCCTTGCTCAGTCTGATGCTGGGACGTTACTGGCAGGCCGCCCTCTATAACCCGGGGGGATTTGGCGGCGAGTTTCGTGCGCTGAGATTACCCACCGGTGCCGTGATTGCCATGGCACTTGTGGCAGCTGCATTGTGGTGGATGGGGCCCGATTGGCGGGTTTGGAGTGCAGCAGCAGTGCTGCCGCTCACCATCGTTGGCTTTGCATTGGTGCATGCCTATGCGGCCCGTGCAAACAAAGGGGTCGCATGGTTGACCCTGATGTACGTGCTGTGGGTCGTGCTCGATCCGGTGAAGTGGGTATGGGTTGGGTGTGTTGTGATCGACGCATTCGCTGATTTCAGGGCCAGATGGGCGAGTCCCACTGGCAAAGGCTCTGGCGGCGCCTAAGCAGCCGAGCAGGAATTGATAGGAGTCGGCCGTTCACGCGGCCAGCAGAGGAAAGAACGATGGAAGTCATTTTGCTCGAAAACATTGGCAATCTCGGAGCGCTGGGCGACAAGGTTGATGTAAAGCCCGGTTACGGCCGCAATTTCCTGATCCCGCAGGGCAAGGCAGTGCCAGCGACAGAAGACAACGTGGCCAAATTTGAGGCCCGCCGTGCTGAGCTGGAAGCGACGGCTGCAGAGACGCTGTCTCTTGCAGAGGCTCGAGGCGAGGCGCTAGCTGCTCTGGGAGCGATCGAAATCGCGGCGACCGCTGGCGAGGAAGGTAAGTTGTTTGGTTCCGTGGGAACTCGTGATATTGCCGATGCACTCACCGCCGCCGGCTGCGAAGTCGACAAGTCGGAAGTCCGGCTGCCCGAAGGCGTTATTCGCGAACTCGGTGAGTTTGAGATCATGATTCAGGTCCATGCTGACGTATCGACCTCTGTCGCGATTCATATTACCGCTGAATAAAGCCCCGCGGGTTCCCTGTTCCGTCGAATACCCTAGGCGCCACAGTGTTTACACGGCGCCAACCCCAAGCGCAGATCTTTTCTGGCAGTTCTCTCCGGTCGCGGGTAATCTAATCGGCCCGGTCGCGTTTGCGCATTGATGAGTTGATGCTGCTCCGGCTGACCTGACATATGAGAAGGCAACACCTTGGAGTCGGTTAAACCCCAGGATTCGGACATCTCGCGAATCCGCATGCAACCCCAGTCGGTCGAGGCAGAGCGCTCGGTCATAGGGGGTATTTTGTTGGCACCCGAGAGCTGGGATGTTATTGCCGAGCTGGTCGATGCCAGCGACTTTTATCGGCCTGAGCACCGGGCCATTTTCCGTCAGATCGCGATTCTTGTTGATCGCAACGAACCGATTGATGTCATCACTGTCTCCGACCGGCTGCTAGCTACGGGCGAGCTCGACGCGGCTGGTGGTCATACCTACCTTGCTGATCTCGTCGAGCAGACGCCTACTGCTGCCAACGTCAGCGCTTATGCTCGAGCCGTTCGGGAACGAGCACTGCTCAGAAAACTGATTGGTGCGGCACAGGATATTGCGACCGCAGGCTTTAATACGGAGGGTCGCAGTGCCGAGGAGCTGGTGGATGAAGCCGAGCGGCTCATCATGGCGGTCTCGGAGAGCGGCCCGAAACTGGGCGGCCCCCAGAGCATGGCGCCGCTACTGACAGGCGCGCTAGAGCGCATCGAAGAGCTTTACAACACCGGCGGCGACATTACCGGCCTTACCACAGGCTTCATTGATCTCGATAAGAAAACCTCGGGTCTGCAGCCCTCGGATCTGGTGATTGTGGCGGGTCGCCCCTCAATGGGTAAAACGAGTTTCGCTATGAATCTGGTGGAGAACGCGGCTGCTCATACTGAAAAGCCGATTCTGGTTTTCTCGATGGAAATGCCCGCGGAGCAATTAGTGGTGAGGATGATGGCCTCACTGGGCACGATCGATCAGTCGCGGCTACGCACGGGTAAATTGCAGCAGGATGACTGGCCCAAATTGTCGGCGGCGATGGCGAAGTTAAAAGAGACCACGATCTTCATTGACGACACGCCGGCATTGACGCCGACAGAAGTGAGAGCCAGAGCGCGAAGACTCTCAAGGGAGCACGGTGATCTGGCCATGGTCATGGTGGATTACCTGCAGCTGATGCGCGTAGCCGGCGCCGCTGAAGGCCGTACGGCAGAGATTTCGGAAATCTCCCGCAACCTGAAAGCGATCGCCAAGGAATTCCGCTGCCCGGTGGTGGCGCTGTCACAGTTGAATCGAGCGTTGGAGCAGCGGCCCAACAAGCGGCCCGTGAACTCGGATCTGCGGGAGTCGGGTGCGATCGAGCAGGACGCCGATGTCGTGATGTTCATTTATCGGGACGAGGTCTACCACGAGGACTCGCCAGATAAAGGTGTGGCTGAGATCATTATCGGCAAGCAGCGAAACGGGCCGATCGGCACCTGCCGACTGGCGTTTCAGGGCGAATTTACGCGGTTTGAAAATCTTGCTCGGGATGACTATGCCGGCTACTGATACTGCGTTACCGCCGTATCGCATGTGTGCCTGAGCGCTCCTCGCAATGAACCAGATGCCATCACCCCTTGATTTTGCCGCTTTGCTCGAGATGCTCGGTGGCGATCAGCAGATCGTGGCCTCACTACTCTCTAAATTCGCTGATGAATTGACCAGAGATCTCGCAGCCAGTGAGCAGGCGAGTGCTGATCACGATGCTGAGGCGTTGAGGCAGATTGCACATCGCATCAAGGGCACCAGTGCTAATTTGCATGCGCTCATGCTGTCGGCGGCGGCGCGTGAGCTGGAGCAAGCGTGCACAGAGGCAGACGCCTCGCTAATGACGATCAAACAGCAGGTGATGTCAGATCAGGCGCGGCTAGTGCAAGAGGCGATCGGAAGCTGGAACGTTGGTAGCTGAAACTAGAGCGCTGAGCCAAGACTGATTAAAGACCGATTTCTTTCCTTAATCGTGCGAGATGCGTGACCTGCTCTTCCGCGCTGGGTGCCTCATCCAAGGGTGCTGATAGCGCAACCCGTTCCGGACCCTGCAGCACCTCCCCGCGAGCAGCCCGACTGACCCATCGCTCGTAGTTTTCTCGATATACGGGCCAGGTTTTTGATTCCGGCTCATTCGCCAGAAAAAACCAGTCGCTGTCGCGCCCGGCGAGGTAGACCGCCGGGTGTTGCCACGCTGCATCGGTTTTAGGTGAGGACGCCAGACACGCCTGTCGGTAGGCGTCGTAGGGCGAGGGCAGTCCCAGATCACTCAGGCAGTGCCGACAAGCCTCGATCATACGATTCAGGGTAGGTAAGTAGTCGCTGTGTTCAATGGCGTGTTGCGCCGCGCGGAGGATCACTGCAGTGGGGTAGGCTTCCAGCGCTTCAAGCCACAATCGTTTGACCTGTTTCACCTGCTCGGCGTCAGACCAGGCGGCGTAATATTGGTTGTGGTAATTCAACCGAAATAGCGCGAACACCTGATTGATCGCCTCAATCAGCTGTGAGTCCGGCGGTTCCGTGGGCTCAGTTGGCCCAGCTGGTGTCCGTGAGGTCGTCGTTGAGACTTCGGTCTTTTGAGCGATGGCCGCTGCCAGCGCCGCCGCGTCCTGTTTCTCCGCCATGCTGTTCTCCATACCCTGCGCTACGACATTGGCGTTTTACGTGTTGCAGAAATTTACTGTTCCAAGAGGTGTGTACCTCATTGCTGTCCACCCAGTACATCACAAATTCGGGGAGCAAGGCTTGAGCTTCGGTCTGTTCGATGCCCGCCAATCGCAACGTTTCATAAACAGAGGTGTCGGGTTCCCAGTTGCGAGGAATCCGCGT
>CALKHC010000086.1 GCA_938091425.1 uncultured Luminiphilus sp.
CATACCGTCGGGCCCATCATTGGCCGCTTGCGACAACTTGCCGCTGAAGTCCGCATAAAACTCATTAAGCAGGTCGGTCCAAGAAAGCGTGCCCTGCGCAACCTCATCGAGCCGCTCCTCCATGGTCGCAGTGAACCCGTAGTCAAGCAGATCACTGAAACTGTCCTGCAGACGCTCGGTCACGATGTCACCCATTTTCTCGGCGTAGAACCTGCGATTCTCGAGTTTCACATAACCCCGGTCCTGAATGGTGGAGATGATGGCAGCGTAGGTAGAGGGACGACCAATACCCCGCTTTTCCAGCTCGCGCACCAAACTGGCCTCGCCGTATCGTGCCGGCGGCTTGGTGAAGTGCTGCTTGGGATCAAACTCCACCACGGTCAAACCATCACCCACAGCAAGCGGTGGCAACACGGCGTCATCTCCCTTGCGGGCAGCAGGCGGTTGAACCTTGGTAAAGCCGTCGAACTCAATCACCCTGCCCTTGGCAGTGAGTCGGCAGTCGGAGGCCTTGACCACCAAGGTGGTCGAGAGATATCGGGCGGGGGTCATCTGACATGCCACAAACTGGCGCCAGATCAAGTCATAAAGGCGCTCGGCATCGGGCTCCATGCCCGACAGCAAGCTACTGCGTAACCTGACATCCGACGGGCGGATCGCCTCGTGCGCCTCCTGCGCACCCTCGCGGGAGCCATAGCGAATGGGCTCGGCGGGCAGGTACTCGCGCGAAAAGTCTTTTTGAATCAGATTGCGGCAGGCGCTGACTGCCTCATCACTAAGGTTGGTAGAGTCGGTCCGCATATAGGTGATGTAGCCTGCCTCATAGAGGCGCTGCGCAAGCGTCATGGTTTTCTTGACGCTGAATCCCATGCGAGTGCTGGCCGCCTGCTGCAGCGTTGAAGTAATAAACGGCGCAGAGGGCTTGGAGCTGGTTTTGCGAGACTCAAGATCCGTGACGCTAAAGCTAGCGTCACGCATGGCATCGACCGCAGCCTCCGCCTCTGCCTGATTTTTGGGCTCAAACTTCTCGCCACCCCGGTGAGTGACCATGAACCTGACCGGCTCAATATCACCGGTTGTCAGCAGCGCGTGGACTTCCCAGTACTCTTCGGGAACGAATGCGCGGATCTCCCGCTCCCGCTCCACAATGAGCCGCACCGCAACGGATTGAACCCGACCCGCGGACAGGCCGCGCGCCACCTTGGCCCACAGCAGTGGACTCACTTCGAATCCGACCACCCGGTCAAGAAAACGTCGCGCCTGTTGGGCATGCACCCGCGCCACATCCAATACGCCAGGCTCCTTGAAGGCCTCTTGAATAGCCTTTTCGGTGATTTCGTTGAAGACCACCCGATGGTAGCGACTGGTGTCACCGCCGATGGCCTCCTGCAAATGCCAGGCGATCGCCTCACCCTCTCTGTCTAGGTCAGTAGCGAGATAAATCGCGTCGCTGTCCTTGGCGAGCTTTTTGAGCTCACTCACCACTTTTTCTTTGCCGGGCAAAATCTCGTAACGCGCTTGCCAGCCTTTATCGGGGTCAATACCCATGCGCCTGACCAATTGCTCACGCTTTTTGCGGGCCTGGTAACGCGCTTTCTCGTCTGGCGCCATTTTGCGGGTAATGGCGGCCTGAGCAGCGCGCTCCTTTGGGTCTGCAGGCTTGGCACTTCCTGAGGTGGGCAAATCACGGATGTGCCCGACGCTGGACTTCACAATGAAATCCTTGCCAAGATATTTGTTAATGGTTTTCGCCTTGGCGGGCGACTCCACTATGACCAGTGCTTTACCCATAAATTGCGCTTGCCTGCATTGATTGCACCGCCAAGACAGACTGGCGGCCGCTGGAAGGTGGGCATCTATAAGGGCGATTTTGCTCGGGGTCAAGGCCTCACTGAAATCTTGCCATGTTCAATCTACCCCCCTGAAAGGACCCCCTTACTCAATAGAATCAATAGCTTGGGAGAGCCTATTTAACCCATCAGGCCCCTCTTTCTCGTTCCAGAAAATACACACCGACTGTTCCGACAACTCGACAAAAGCAGTTCCCGAGGGTAAGGCTGACAACCAACTGGGAGCAGGTAAGACACCGCTCGTTGGTGACCACTCACCGTCAACCGACACGAAGCGCTCATCCCGCCCAGCTTGGTGCAGATGGACCGATAACCGTCTCTCATAGCAGGCAAACTCATCGTCTGCCTGAAAGCGAAACCGTGGCGGTATCGCTGGAAGCGGGCGAAGGGAAACGCGCAAATTACAAGACCGCGCCTGATCTCGCAGTGCTGCCTTCGCGCGCTGCGACTTGCTGGGCATCGCCGACATCAGCGGCGCGATGACCACCGCCAAACCCAGCACAATTAGCACGTAAACCACTTCAACACTCCGGAGAGACAAGCCCGCTTTTTTTGACTACATTTAACCCCACACCAAGGGAGCAGCGGAGAGAGTATGCCCTACCAAAACATCCTCGTGGCAGTAGACCTCGGCGCAACCACTGAGACTGTCATTGAGCGGGCTGCGTCATTAGCCAGCCAAAATAACGCACAGCTGCATGTGCTACACGTGATCGAACCGCTGGCAATCACCTACGGCGGCGATATCCCTATGGACTTCTCTGCCATTCAGGAGGAGATTCAGGGGCAAGCCAAAGAACAGCTGGATAAGCTCTGCTCAGCGTTGTCGAT
>CALKHC010000087.1 GCA_938091425.1 uncultured Luminiphilus sp.
TTTCCCCGACCGTGACGTGTACGTGCTCCCCATGCTGAAGTCGTGGGCCGCTGGTGGGGGCGTGCACTGCCACACTAATGACCAACCAGCAAAGTTATCTGTAGATGAGTCGTTACCGGTTGAGCATTCCTAATCTCGCAATCACGGGTGCCAAAGTTGATGGCAGCCTGCTCACTTTTGGCGGCCATTAACCGGACAGCGTTGACCTATTCTCCAATTAAGGTATTTCTCCATGAACGATCTCATTCTTCAACCCATACTCTTTATGGGCTTATTGAGCCTCGTGATGCTGCTGTTGATGTACATCACCCGTATCCCCGCCGCGAAGGTGCTTGAGGCGGAGGGCGTTGACTTACAGAAGCTCTCGCATCCGGCGCAATTGGGTGGTGTCTTCCCCAGTAAAGTTGAGCGGGTTGCCGATAATTACAACCACCTCTGGGAGCAGCCGACCCTGTTTTATGCGGTGGTGTTGGTCATCTGGGCTCTGGGCCATACAGATCCTATCCATCTTTATGCCGCGTGGTCTTATTGCGCGCTGCGTTTCGTGCATTCTGTGGTACAGATTACGGTCAATCATGTTTGGGTGCGCTTTAGCCTGTTCTTTATGAGCTGGATTGCGCTCGCTGTTATGCTGATCCGGGAGATCATCACTGCCGTGGCGGCGGTATAAAACGGTTTAATGGGGAATCAAATGTTAAATGTCTGGCGACAGTCGCTCTGGCTGATACTTGTGCCCGCGCTGTTGAGTTCGGCAGCGGCTAAAGCGGACCCACTGGACGCCGCGGCGTCTGACCCCAATGCGATGGGATGGATGCGGGGTTTTCCGCCTTCCGATGACCGCATCATTGGTTACCCCGCCAGCGACTACTTCAGCTTCCCCAAGCTGCGCTGGACCTTCTGTCACTTCAGGGAAATACAGGCAACGAAGCGCGTCGGGCGGGGCATAGGCCCTGTTTCACCCTTCACTGAGGCGCTGGATCCTGCGATTGATGACGTGACCTTCACACCCATTGGTGCCGAGCAGGAGATGACCTGGAAAGCGTCTCTCGATGCCAATTACACCGACGGCATGCTGATCCTCCACCGCGGCGAGATTGTTTATGAGTACTACTCCGGTTGCCTGGACCGGGAAGGGCGGCATGGCGCCATGTCGGTCACTAAATCTTTCGTTGGGACCATTGCGGAGATATTGATCGCCGAGGGCGCGCTCGACGATGCCAAATTGGTCAGCGAATATGTGCCAGAACTCAAACCCTCGGCGTTTGGTAACGCGACGGTTCGGCAAGTCATGGATATGACTACCGGGCTCGATTACAACGAGAACTATGCCGACCCAGAGTCAGATATCTGGCTCTACGCGGCGGCCGGTGACCCGACGCCCAAGCCCGAATCCTATGCGGGACCGCGGAACTTCTATGAGTTTCTGCAAAGCGTAGAGCCGGAAGGTACCCATGGCGCGGCGTTTATCTATAAGTCGATTAATACCGACGCGCTCGCCTGGGTCATTGCCCGCGCCACGGGCAAAGATTTTATCGAGTACCTCTCTGAGCGCATCTGGAAGCCGCTGGGTATGGAGCAAGAGGCGGACATGATGATCGATAGCCTGGGCACGCCTTTCTCAGCGGGTGGGCTGAATTTGTCCCTGCGGGATGCGGCGCGATTTGGGCAAACGCTGCTACAGCAGGGAGTTTGGCAGGGCGAGCAGGTGATTCCAGCTGCGGCCGTTCAGTCGATCAGTGAGGGCGGTGACCCTGCCAAGTTTGCGGGTGCCGGCTACACCACGTTGCCCGGTGGCAGCTATCGTAGCCAGTGGTGGGTGCTACACAACGAGAATGGCGCCTACAGTGCGCGGGGTATTCACGGGCAAGCGATTTACATCGACCCCACCGCCGAGATGGTCATTGCCCGGTTTGCGACCTTCCCGATTTCCTTTAATGCGGCGATTGATCCCACATCACTACCTGCGTATCAGGCGGTGGCGGATTATTTGGTCAATAAGTCGAAATAGATATTCGTGGCTTTGCCGGTGTAACCCGCTGGCCACGGAGGCTTATCTGCACCGCACCATTGCATCTCAAGATTCTATCGAGGCGGCGGCTAAACACTGCCGGCCCCTCCATTAGCAAGTACTAAGAGGCCCTGGCAGGCTTCTCGGTCAATATCAGCCAAAGCTGGCCAATGATGATGAACAGCGACCCGCCTGAGAGCAGGAAGGGGTCGACGTAGAGTTGCTCGTTGAAGGCAAACTCCCCCTTCGAGATTTTTACCCAGCCCATGAAATTCTGATTCACCGCTACCGCCGCGCCCATAAAGCCAATCACCGAGGCGACGTACCGCGTTATCCAGTGATGAGAGAAGGGCAAGATCATCAGCAGCCCCAACAGTAGAATGACGGTGCGTTGAACGCGGCAGTAGGGACAGATATACACAGTACCCGCGAACTCCATGCCCCAGGCACCGGCGCCGATGAAGATGGCGATGAAACCAAGCGCGCGTTGATGGCGCCGCCAGAATGCGAGTTCCAGAAAACCCATGGTGATTAGCCTTTTATCGGAAAACCCTGTGACAGCGCTGAGCGGCGGGCAGACTCTTCTAGCATCGGCGCCCCGCCGTTTATATCAGCTGCCGCGAGGATTATGCTGCCTCTTGTCCTTCCTCGACTGAATCGGCCTGCCCGTCTTGCGACGTTTCCAGCTGAGATTCCAGCTCTTTGATCTTTAGCTCAAGCTGGCTGTTCTC
>CALKHC010000088.1 GCA_938091425.1 uncultured Luminiphilus sp.
AGCGTGAGTTGCCGCTGATTCGCCCACTCCCGCATCGCTTGTGTGGGCGCCTCACTGAATAACGTCACGGCCGCTGCGGTTTTAAGCACCGCGCGGCACTTTGCCTCTGCAAGTTGACCCTCGCCAGTAACAACAATGCGGTGGGCTTTGGTGGCAACGAATATCGGTAGGTATTCCATAGGCGCGGCACTGTACACGCCTCGCCGCAAAACAAATAATATTCTTATATTCTGGTTATATAACCATTTAAATAGAATATTTTTCTTCTTTACTGGCTTTAAATGGGCTATTTTCTTATTTTGGCGCAATTCGGAGGATAACCATGGATTTCACCGACAAGACACTGCTCAGCCTCCTGCAACGCGACAGCACATTGTCACTGGATGAATTGGCAAAACGCACGGGGTCCACCAAAACGCCCGTTTGGAACCGCATTAAAAAACTCAAACAGCGCGGCGTTATTCGTCGAGAAGTTGCGCTCTGCGATCCCGAAGCCCTGGGCTTGGGCGCCTGCTTTTTTATTCTCGTGCAAACGAGCGAACACGATGCCGCCTGGCAGCAACGATTCCTGGACGTGGTGCGCCAGCGCCCTGAAGTCATGGAGGCGCATCGATTAGCGGGTGAAGTCGACTACCTTCTCAAGGTGCGCGTCGCCGACGCCAAGGCCTACGACACCTTCTATCAAAGCCTGATTGCAGAGGTAAAAATATTCAAAGTGACCGCTCTACTCTCCATGGAGGAAATCAAATACTCCACCGAACTAGCGCTAACTTAAAAAACCAAGAGACGACGGCACGAAGAAGGAAATGGAGCGGGAAACGAGGTTCGAACTCGCGACCTCAACCTTGGCAAGGTTGCGCTCTACCAACTGAGCTATTCCCGCATAACGCTGATTCTAGACCTGCGGTGGTTTCCGTCAACCGTCGGAAGAGGTGGATTCTGCTTCCAATGAAGACAGAAAAGCGCGGAAATACAAAACCATCGACCACAGCGTCAGGATGACGGCAAGCGCCAGCAGAAATAACCCCAGTAGACGAATCTCCTCCACCGCCGGCCAGGATGGATACCAGATGAGGATGGGAATCGCCGTCATCTGCACTCCTGTTTTCACCTTGGCAATACCGCTCACCGCAACGGAGGCCCGATTACCCACCTGTGCCATCCACTCTCGCAGCGCACTGATCACGATCTCCCGACCGATCACCACCATGCCGGCCAGCGTGATAAAGATATTGTCCATGCGATGCATGAGCAGAATGAGCGCCACGGTCACCAGCAGCTTATCGGCCACCGGGTCGAGAAACGCCCCGAACTGCGAGGTCTGGTCCATACGTCGGGCCACCCAGCCGTCAAACCAGTCGGTCACAGCCGCCACAATAAACACCACGGCGGCGCCCACAGTGGAAATAGGCTGTGGCAGGTAATAGCACACCACCATCAGCGGGATCGCCACGATCCGCAGCCCGGTCAGTAAATTGGGTAAGTTTTGAGGCAAAGCCTGACTCCCGTCCTGAATACCTGATTCTGACACAGCCTAGGAGGCCTGTGCTCAGTCGTTCACTGTATGCAAGTGATCGTAGATGTTGCGCGCAACCGCATCACTGATGCCTTTGATTTTGGAGAGCTCCTCAACGCTCGCGTTTTCGATGGCTTTAGCACTGCCAAAATGCCGCAGCAGCTCGCGACGACGCTTGGCGCCGACACCGGGGATGTCTTCCAATAGCGATTGCTTGCGCGCCTTAGCCCGCTGGCCGCGATGCCCGCTGATCGCAAACCGATGCGCCTCATCACGTATCTGCTGGATCAAATGCAGCCCGGGATGATCTCCCCTGAGTCGCATCTCTGCGCCGGAATCGGCGTCGACCAGCGTCTCAAACCCCGCCTTACGGGTGGTGCCTTTCGCCACACCCACCACTTTGACACTGGAGATATCGTAGGTCGCGAGTACCTGCCGTGCCTGACTCACCTGCCCTTTTCCGCCGTCGATAAACAGAATATCCGGCAGTTGGCCTTCACCATTGGCGAGACGCTTGTAGCGGCGCTCCAATGCCTGCTGCATAGCGGCGTAGTCGTCGCCCGCAGCAATGTCTTTGATGTTGAACTTGCGGTAGTCCGACTTACGCGCGCCATTCGCATCAAACACCACGCAGGAAGCTACCGTGGCCTCCCCCGAGCTGTGGCTGATATCAAAGCACTCCATGCGGGTCGGAATATTCTCAAGCTCTAACGCGCGACGCAGCGACTCCAGTCTGCCCGCCATGGTCTGCTTGCCGGCAAGGAATGAACGCAGATTGTTCTGCGCATTCTGCTCTGCCATCTGGAGCCAGCGCGAGCGCGCATCGCGGACCTTGTCTTTGATGACTACCTTACGCCCCGATTCGGCGCCCAACGCCTCTTCCAACAGCGTGCCATCTGCCATCGTGTGGCTGGTCACGATCTCCTGGGGGATTTGCTGCTGACCCGAGAGATAAAACTGGGGCAAGAAGGCTTCGAGAATGGCTTCGGGGGACTCATCGAGTCGAATCTGCGGATAGTAACTGCGGCTCCCCAACACCCGGGCCTCGCGCACAAACAACACCTGCACGCAGGCATGGCCGTGCTCGGTGAACACTGCCATTAAGTCCAGATCGCCACGGGTGCCCTCAATGTTCTGAGTGGCCTGCACGTTCTGTAGCTGACTGATCTGGTCACGAATGTCGGCCGCTTTTTCATATTCGAGGTCAGCCGCCGCCGATTCCATGTCGTCAGCGAGTCTTGTCAGGAGGTCTTGGGAGCGGCCATTCAAAAAGAGCACCGTCTTGTCGAGCTGCTCCTGATACGCCTCGTCAGACACCAGACCCACACAGGGTCCGGAACAGCGTCCAATCTGGTACTGCAGGCAAGGTCGGGAGCGATTGCGAAAATAGCTGTCGCGGCACTGCCTGACCTTGAACACTTTCTGCATCAAATGCAGCGTCGAACGCACCGCGCCCGCGCTGGGGTACGGGCCAAAGTACTCCCCTTTTCGCCGCTTGGTCCCCCGATGAAAACTCAAGCGCGGCCACCGATCCTCAGACGAAAGATAGATGTAGGGATAGGACTTATCGTCCTTTAATAAAATATTGTAGGGAGGCCGGTACTGCTTGATCAGGTTATGCTCGAGCAGCAGTGCGTCGCGTTCGGTGGTGGTCACCGTCACTTCGATATTGGCGATGCGCGCCACCAACGCCATCGTTTTGGCAGAAAGACCCGATGCGCGAAAGTAACTGGTCACCCGGTTTTTGAGGTTCTTGGCCTTACCGACGTATAGCAGCTCGCCGGAATCGTCGAACATTTGATACACGCCGGGTCGGGTGGTCAGCTGCGCGAGATAGGATTCTGCGTCGAAATCAGTCATGCCGGTAACGCTTATCCCACAGCACCGATGACGCGCGGCTCGAGCTCCAGCGACACGTTGTAGGCCTCTTTCACACTGGCGGCGATAGCCTCGGCCAGCGCCAGCCAGGGCGTAGCGGATCTGGCGCCACAGCCTTCCAATACCAGCGCATGATCATCCGAGACTTTCACGCCTTCGCGCTCCTCTCCTCGCCAGCCCAATTGATCTATGAGCCATGCAGCAGAGATTTTCATGGCGTCGCCTGACGCGGGATAAACAGGCACTTCGGGGAAGTCTTGTCGCAAAATGTCGATATCTTGCTGCGAAATGACGGGATTTTTAAAGAAACTGCCGACATTGGGCGTAATCACCGGATCGGGCAAGCGCTCGCGACGAATGCTGATCACCGCCGCCAATACTGCATCATGGGTGAGCTCCGCCTCGCTAAGACGCGCTCGCACCGTGGGATAGTTGGCCTCAACCGGTGCCTCACGATCCAACACAAAGTCGACCTCGGTAATGATCCACGGTACCCCTGCCTCGTGCTTGAAGACACTGTCACGGTAGCGAAATTCACAGTCTTCGCGGGATAGACAGGCGCGCTCACCGGTTTGCCGGTGAACCACATGAACGGCCTCAATGTGCTCGGCCACCTCGACACCGTAGGCACCAATATTCTGAATAGGCGCGCCGCCAACCGACCCGGGGATCAGCGCCAGATTGGCTAGACCATGAAAGCCCTGGTGATGACACCACACGACAAAGTCATGCCAGGACTCACCGGCGCCGACTCTGATCACGACTTTGGCGCCGTCGTCACTCAGTACTTGACGGCCCTTGATGACCATCAACAGTGTCGTCCCGGGCAAGTGATCGCAGAGAATCACATTACTCCCGCCACCCAGCACATGGGGCACGGTACCCTCGTCCAGCGCGGCGATCTCTGCCTGTAACTGATCTGACGCGGTGACAGTAACCAGATGCTCTGCCGTGGCGTGGAGCTGCAGCGTATTGAGCGCCGTCAGGTCGGTGCCTGCCGTCACAATCTTATCGCTCCACGCCCAGTAACGCGCGCACAGCGGCGAGATCAGATTCGGTATCGACGCCCGCAGGCACTGATTCGGGCGCCAACTCAATCTGAATATGTGCGTCGTGGGCGAGCGCGCGGAGCTGCTCCAGCGACTCGCTTTGCTCGATCACCGCAGGAGGCCAACCCACAAAAGTGTTGAGAAAACCCGCTCGGTAGGCGTAAAGCCCAATGTGCCGAAAAAGAGGAGCAGCCACCCCGCCTTCGCGGTGGGCTGGAATCGCCGAGCGCGAAAAATAGAGCGCCCGGCCTGTTTCACTGGTTACCACTTTCACCACTGACTGCTGATCAGCGTCTGCAGGGTTCAGCGGCTCCATCAAGGTTGCCATATCGGCGCCTTCTGTCTCGCTGAGCATTGCTGCAACGCGTTGGATATTCGCCACCGGCATCAGCGGCTCATCGCCCTGTAAATTAACGATAATCGCCTCTTCTTTCCATCCCAGCTGATCAACGACCTCGGCAATACGATCTGTACCCGACGCATGCTCCGCGCGGGTCATCGCGACCTCAGCACCTCTATTTGTCATCTCAGCGGCGATACGCTGATCATCAGTGGCCACCACTACATGCTCCGCTCCCGCCTGCATGGCGCGCTCCCACACCCAAGCCACCATCGGTTTATCTGCGATAGGCAACAACGCCTTACCGGGCAGTCGGGTGGAGCCAAAGCGGGCGGGAATGACAATATTGAACATCGATGTATTACGCCTCGACAAATCGTGCAGGCGGCAAAAGCGCCGTCAGTCGTGTCAGCAATGATGACGGCAATGCCACCTCAATGGCTACCACCCAGACGCGAGGATCGGCGCACTCCGGCAACTTGACCGCGTCCTTTGCAGTAATCAATACAACCTGTTCCCCACGACGATCGAGATGCGCCCGGGTCATCGCTTCGTGGTCGCCCAGAGACTCCGACTCTATCGCCAACCCCTGCCCTCTGAGCATCTCAAAGAATTGTGCAGGCTGGCCCAACCCCGTCATGGCAACAATGGATTGCGCCCGCCACACAGCAACACATTCAGGCCACGTTACCTGCCGGCCGGATGCCAAATGCAGAGCACCCGCAGGTTGATAAGTGAAGCCTCTATCAGGGTCACTACCGTTTCGCTCAAGCACCGCATCGACGCTGGCAAGGCGGCTGGGCGGTTCGCGCAGTGGTCCCGCCGGCAGCAGTCGACCGTTACCCAAGCCTCGTTCCGCGTCGAGAACGAGTAATTCGATGTCGCGCGGCATGGGGTAGTGCTGCAGGCCGTCATCCGAGAGCACCACATCCACTGCGCCCTGATCGACCAGAACATCCAGCGCCCGTTTTCGGTCAGCGCACACCACGACTGGCATACCCAGCTCACGCTGGATCAACAATGGCTCATCACCCACAACCGCCGCGGTATCAATCTCCGTGACGCTGTGGGGCTCAGGGCCGTGCGCGCCGCCATAGCCGCGACTGACCGCACCTACGCGATAGCCCTGCCCTGCCAACCATTTGCCGAGACCGATTAGTACAGGAGTCTTACCCGTGCCGCCCGCGGTCAAACCGCCGACCACGATGACAGTGATCCCTTCGGGGGTGGCGCCTTTCGGCGAGGCGTTCTGACGGCGACGATGGATCGCCCAAGCCACTGGCCAGGCCATGGGAATGAGACACCAGGACAACACGCTGTTCCCATACCAGATGTGATTCAGCAGGCGCTCCACCGCGCCCCGCAACAAACTCATGAGGCGGCAAAGCCTTGCTGGTAAAGATTCGCGTACAGGCCGCCCTCTGCCATAAGGTCGGTGTGGGTTCCCGTCGCCACCACGCAACCTTCGTCCATGACCACAATCATGTCCGCGCGCTCCACCGTGGAAAGCCGGTGCGCGATCACCAACGTGGTGCGCCCGGCCGAGACGGCCTCAAGGGACGCCTGAATAGCGGCTTCAGACTCGTTGTCGAGCGCTGACGTGGCCTCATCCAGAATAAGCACCGGGGCGTCTTTGAGCACCGCTCGCGCAATCGCAAGGCGCTGCTTCTGCCCCCCTGATAACCCGCTGCCACCATCGCCTAACATGGCGTCCAATCCGCCGGGCATGGCCTCAACAAATGCGTCCGCCTGTGCGGTCTCCAAAGCCTTGTTCACCGACACGTCGGTAACCGTATCCAGTTGCCCGAAGGCAACATTAGCCCGCACGGTGTCGCTAAACAGCACCACACGCTGCGACACCAAACCGAACTGCCGTCGATAGTCCTCGAGTTGAAAATCTGCGATCGGCTGATCATCGAGCATGATATTCCCGGCGCTCGGCGGGTAAAAACGACACAAGAGGTGCATGAGGCTGCTCTTGCCGGCACCCGAGCGCCCTACAAAAGCCACCATTTTCCCCGCGGGGATGTGCAAGCTGATATTCCTCAGCACCGGCTGCGCGGCGCCGGGGTACGCGAAGCTCACCTGATCCAGCACAATGTCACCTCGGGCGCGCTCAAGCGACAACAGCCCGTGATCAGGCTCGGCCGGCGCGTCAATTTGAGCGAATAAATCCTCAGCCGCTGCCAGGCCTCGCTGAATGATGCTCTGCACGTTAGTGAGTGTGCGAATGGGCTTACCTAACTGGGTCGCCGCGGCAATAAAGGCCACCAACGAACCTGCAGAAAAGCCCGCAAGGATCGTGGGGTCTAGCGCAAACCAGAACAGCGCCGCCAGCGCCAATGCCAACAGCACCTGCGCGATCGGTGTCGACACTGCTTGCACAAAAGCCAGTTTCAGGCTCTGCACCCGGTTGAATTGACTCGCCGCCCGAAAGCGCTCGCTTTGCTGCTCAGTGGCAGAAAACATGCGGATCTCGTCAAACGCTTGCATGCTCTCATTGCTGAGCTGCGTCACCTCGCCCATGGAATCCTGAATGCGACGGCTGTAGCGCCGAAAGTGCCGACCCACTGCGACCACCACGCCGGCAATCGCCGGGGTGATCGCAAAAAACACGAGGGTTAGCTTCCAGTTGAGGTAGAGCATGTAGCTGATCAGCGCCAACACCGTCAGCCCGTCTCGCAGAATGGTCTTGAGTGCCTCGGATGAGGCGCCACTGACCTGTTCCACGTTAAAGGTCAGCTTGGAAACCAGCTCACCGTGCGTGTGGCCGTCGATAACTTGCTTGGGCATGCGGATCAGTGCGTCGAAAACCTGCGTGCGCAGCCGGTGAACGACCCCGCGGGCAACGATATTCATAAAGTAGTTGCCAAAGAAATAACCGCTGGCGCGTATCAGCGCACAGACGATTGCCGCAGCAGGCACGGCAATGCGCGCGTACTCTACGGGTCCCATATCGCCCGGCGGCCACAACCAGTGCGCGGCATTGGACACAAAACCCATACTGATTTGCGAGGCCTCGCCCAGAGAATCCAATAAAAACTGAGTGAGATCAGCCAGCAGCACATTGGCAATCGAGTAGACAAAAAAGCCGAGAATACTCAGAGAAAAGGCGCCACTGTGTCGCGCCACATAGCCCAGAAGGCGGCGATACAGGGCCCAGTCGCTCGGTTTTCCTGTCTCTCTTTTCACTATCGCAACCTAGCGGGTGTTTTCTGTCGCAATAGTGAGGCGCGT
>CALKHC010000089.1 GCA_938091425.1 uncultured Luminiphilus sp.
ACGACATCCTGTTCTTTCAGTAGTTCCTCAATAAAGCCCAGCACTGCAACCTTAAAATCCTCGCGTAGGGGATAGACGCTCAGTTCCGCAGACAGTTTCATTACCGGCTCTCCGTCAGGTCGTAGCTCAGTGATAGCCCCACCATACGGGGTTCTCCATATTGGCGGTAGGGTTCCAGCGCATACTCCTTTCTCGGGTCGTTGCCGAAGGTCCCAAAACCCCTGACGAAGGTTGTCTCGTCGGTGAGATTCCGACCCCAGAGCGTCCAATGCCACCGATGCCACTGCCCGGATAAGCTGGCATTGAACTGATGGGTCTCGGGCGCCCTCACGTCGTGGCGGTCAGAGAAGAAATACGCGTCGCTGCCCGCGACTTCGAGTTGCACAGACGCCAGCGCCGAGGCATGCCAAGTGACTCCTGCCGAGTATTGCCAATTGGGTGCCTGCGGTTGGTCACGCCCCGACAGGTCCGCGCCGGTTGCCGTGACGTAGCGATCAAACTTTGCATCGAGCAGGCCGAGAGTCAGTTCTGCGCCCACCCGCCTGGTGGGTTGCCACTGCAGCTCCCACTCGAGTCCGCGGTGCTCACTGGCCGCAGCGTTGTCGGTGTAGTCGATAAAAGCCGTGCTGCCGTCTGCTCGGGGAATGACCAGCGAACCCTTGGCTTGTTGATCATCCCGATCCATGGTGAAGAAGGCCAGGCGGGAGCGCAGGTTGTGTTGTGTCCAGTCCAACTGCCATCCCACCTCAAGGCTTATCAGCGTCTCCTCATCGAATACCCCCAGCGCGGACACGCTGTCCTGATTCTGCTCGGGCAAGGCGCCGATGCTAGCGAGTAATCCGGCATTGGCGCCGCCCGCCCTCGCACCGCGTGACAGCGTTGCGTAAAACTGCGCGTCGCTTTGATAGTGCCAGATCAAACCGAGGCGGCCGGTCCAGTAGCTGTGGTCGAAATCTTTCTCAACACTCGTGCTGTCACGATATTCACTGTCTCGCTGCTCTAGGCGCGCGCCGATAAAGCCCGATAGTTGCTCGCTGAAAGTACGATTGATCTCTCCGAAGACGGCTAGCGTTTTGGTGTCGATTTCACTCGAAAAGGGCTCCGGCAAATAAGTGTATTGCCTGCTCAGATCCTCCGACTCCTCTCGCAAGTAGGTACCGATTACCCATTCTGTGTCGTTGACCTCGGGTGCCTGCAGTCGCCATTCAAGGCTGCTCATTGAGCGATCTCGAAGATATTCGTCGTAGGAGCTGTACTCCCAGCCGGGCGCTATCCCAAGGTAGCTCCAATCTTCATCATAGCTGTATGTTGTATCCGTACTGGCATGGCTCAGTTGCAATGTGCTACCCAAACCCATTAGCGTGCTTTGCCAGTTTAGGCGCCCTGCTTTGAGTGTGAGATCGTCTTCTCCGGGCTGATCAGAGAGGGTGGCGCGAGTGTTGTCGAGCGAGAACGCGTCATAGCCATTGTCAACGTGGGTATAGTAGACCGCGGTCTCAACGGTGTGAGCTTCGTTGGCCCACGTAAGTGTGCCGCGGGCCGTTAGCTCTTCACGGGAATTGGTGTCACTGCGATTCAGGTAGTCGTTGTCGACATACCCGTCGCTGTTATAGCGCTGCACCGCAATGCGACCCAGCAATCCATCGGACAGAGTCCCGCCCCACCGCGCACCCAAACGATAGCCGCCCTTATCTTCAACGCCTATGGCTATGTCCCGAGCAGTCGAAGTGGTGCTGCGGCTTTTGACTCCGATCAGGCCTGCTAGGGCGTTGGCCCCCATGAGCGTACCTTGTGGACCGCGCAGGACTTCAACTTGCTGGATATCGAAGAGCGTCAGAGCTCCCCCTGTGCCACTGAGGTCGATGCCATCCAGCAAGATGCCCACTGAAGGATTGACCGGCTCGACAAACTGACTCCGCTCACCGATGCCGCGAATCTGAAAAAACCGGCTGCGTGATGCGCCAGAGGAGGCGGTGACGTTGGGCGCCAGTGTAATCACGTCCTCAAGGTGCGCGGCACCGCGTCGGGATTGGATCTGTTCGGTCAGCACGGTGGCGCTGATTGGGGCAGTGCCGGCGCTCAGTAGCGTGGCAGTGACAGTGACCTCTTCGAGTGCTGTGTCTGCCTCCTGTGCAAACGCGATGCCACCCCATGTGAGCAGCGGCAGCAGGCAGGCAATACCCGTTAGCATGGCGGGTCGACCGCCGCCACTCGTCGAGTACGGGTGTCGTTGTGATGGCTTCACTAAGAGATGTTTCACGCGATGGTGCTCCTAAAAGATCCGGCAGGGGCACATAGCGTTTGGCGGGGTGATCGTCCGAACACCTGTTCCCTCCGCCGGTATGATCCGGATCAGGTTCGACGGGTTCACCGAATCGGCATCTCAGGCAAAGGCCACCCCGCAGGTGGCGATATTTTAGCACAGGAAAAAAACTATCCGCTCAAGCCCTGGTCCTCAAGGCAGGCCCCGATGCGCCTCTCTGGCAGTCTGTCACAGAGTTGTCACGGCAGCTTTGCTAGAGTGGTTAGTCCATCCATGGAAGGGTATTTCGCCTCGGTCCCGCGTATGATGTGGGGGTATGAGGGTTTGGACGCTACGACAACAGTGAACAGCATCGACCACAGCGCATGGAAGGCGCGATTTGAGGAGGCTTCGACCCAGATTCAAGATTGGGTGAGAGACCTCTGGCACCGCTTGGCGCGCGACCCCGCGCGGCTTCAGCGCGTGCAAACCGCGCTGATTGTGCTGTTGGTGGTGTGGTCACTCTCCAGCGTCAGCCAGCTTATTTGGATTCCCTTTCGCGCCAATCCCATTGAAGTTGCTCCGGGTCTTGCGCTGAATCCGCCAAAGCCCAGCGGCCAGAAGCAGGCAGAGGTGATTGATACGTCTTCTGTGCTGGGTCTTGGACTTTTTGGCGGCTCGTCGGAGGCACTGACTGATGCGGACGGAGCAACGCTTAACGAGACCAGTCGTGACAGCATTGAGCAAAACGCACAGGAAACCCGTCTGGCGCTCACATTGACCGGCATTGTGGCGTCGACCGAAGACGGCAGAGGAAGCGCAGTGATCAAGTCGGGTGCTGCAGAGCAGGTCTACGCCGTGGGCGACGCGTTGCCCGCTTCCGGGCAAGTGGTGCTGGCCAAGGTCATGCCCCAGCAAGTGGTGATAGACAATAACGGCACCTATGAGCTGATCAAGTTATACGAGGGCCCGGGCATAGCGATCCCGGCCCGAGCCGCTCGGCAACCTCGTCCGGGTGCGATAGCGCCTGTCGCCGACTCCAGCCCGACTGAGGGTAGTCCGCCTGCTACTGCGGCGGAACAAACGGCATTGGCCAGTCAATATCGCCGCCAACTTTATGACAGCCCTGAATCGCTGGCGTCAGTGGTCTCGGTGTCACCTGTTCAAGAAGGTGATCGGGTCGTGGGGTACCGCATTGCGCCGGGGGCTGATCGAGTCGCCTTCGATACTTTTGGATTCCAACCCGGTGATATTGTCACCGCGGTAAATGGTCTAGCGCTCAGCGATGCAAGTAACACGGTGAAGCTTTACCAGACGATGAAAGATGCCACCCAGGCGACATTTGACATTGAAAGAGACGGTGGCACCGTGACCGTCAATGTTGATCTCGCTAGCCCCTAACAGGATGCCCGTGAACATTTCAGACCTCACAGCTTTGCTCAAAAACAGTCTTCGTGCGATCGCCGTTACCGCGGCGCTGACACTCGGTGCTGTGTCAGTAGCGCAGGAGTACACGGTCAATCTCAAGGACACCGACATTCAGGAATTCATTAAGTTTGTTGCTGATGTGACCGGCACGACGATGGTGGTTGACCCGAATGTGAAGGGGAAGGTCAGGGTGATCTCATCGAAGCCCGTGTCACAGGCCGAACTCTATGATCTGTTCCTGTCTATTCTAGATGTGCAGGGCTATACGGCGGTGCGGAGCGGCCAGGTGATCCGCATTGTTCCCAGTAAAGACGCCCGCTCCTCGCCCGTGCCGATCATGGAGGACCAGAGTGCGTTGGGAAACGATGAGTATGTCACCCAGGTCATTAGGCTCGACAACATTTCGGCGGCCAAACTGATCCCGGTGCTGCGTCCCTTGGTGCCGCAACAGGCGCACATGGCGGCCTACGCCCCCAGTAACGCCATCATCATTTCTGATATTCGATCGAACATTGGTCGGATCGTTGACATCATCGAACGCATGGACCGCTCAGCGATCCAGACCACCGAGATCATCCGCCTTAAGTACGGGGTCGCCGAGGACGTGGTCAGCATGCTAAACACCCTCGAGAAATCGAGACAGGGGGAGGGTGCCGACGCAGACAAGGAAGCGGTGTTGGTTGCTGACAAGCGCACAAATAGCGTTGTGGTCACGGCGGATGAGTTATCGGTCGATCGTATCCGCAAGTTGGTGGCATATCTCGACACGCCGCTTGAGCAATCGGGCAATGTCCGTGTCATTTACCTCGAATATGCCGACGCGATAGAGGCCGCCGAAGTGCTGACCCGCGTCATGCAGAATATCAGCCGGCTGGAGGAAGGCGGGAGTAATAAGCGCGCGGGGAGCGGTGAATCGACGATCGAGGCAGATGAAGGCACCAACAGTCTGATCATCACAGCCGACACCGATGAAATGGCGGCGTTGGAAGCGGTGATTGCGCGGCTGGACATTCGTCGCGCTCAGGTACTCATTGAGGCCATCATTGTCGAGATGGAAGTCTCGGAAGGCCAAGATCTTGGGCTGCAGTGGCTGTTCGCCAACGACAACGGTGTCTTTGGTAGCAATATCACCACGGATGAGGCCAGACGGCAACGTGCGGCGGCACTGGCCGGGTCGCTGATCCCCGCTGATGGTTCCGAGAACATTGGCACGAGAGAAGTGGCTGCGTCACTGGCAACGGTGCCCGGAACGACGTTTGGCTGGGGTGTCGTGGATGAGTCCCTGACCATGAGCGTGATACTCAATGCGCTGGAATCTCAAGGGAATTCCAATATTCTCTCCACTCCCAGTCTGCTCACCCTCGATAACGAGGAAGCCTACATTATGGTTGGTAGTGAGGTGCCCTTCGTGACTGGTTCCTACACCAACACGGGCGTTGGCAATGGCGCGCAGAATCCTTTTCAGACCATCGAACGCCAGAGTGTTGGTGTGACCTTGAAAGTAACGCCGCAAATCAACGAGGGTGACGCCGTGGTGCTGGATATCGTTCAGGAAGTCTCCAGTCTCGCCCCTAGCCTCATAGCTTCCGACCTCATCACCAATGAGCGCAAGATTGAAACGATGGTGCTCGCCAAAGACAACGACATTGTGGTGCTCGGTGGTTTGGTCAAAGATGACGTGAGGGACAGCAGCGAAGGTGTACCGCTACTGTCCAGTATTCCCCTGCTGGGCCGACTGTTCCGCTCTGATTCGGTGAAGGTGACGAAGCAAAATCTGCTGGTCTTTATTCGCCCGACTATTATTCGAGATGATGAAGATCTGGCCGGCGCGACCGCGGAAAAATATCGCTTTATCAGGGACCAGCAGATGGAGCGTCGAGAGCGTGGCCTCATGTTCCTCGATGATGGCAACCTCCCCGTATTACCGACCTGGGAAGAGCAGATTCAGCAGTTGCCCGAGGCGCCGAGCGACGACGCAGGGGAAGAGTGACTGCTCATGAGCGAGTCTGCACTGGAGTCCCTGCCCGTCGCTGAACCAGCAAGCCCAGTATTGGCCTCGGGACTGCCTTTTGCTTTTGCGCAGAGCCGAAATGTGCTGCTTGAGCGCTCCGGTGCCGCGTTGACCCTTCACTATGTTCCGCCGCTGGCCACCGACGTATTACTCGAGGTGCGACGCTATGTGGGAGAGGTGTTCTCGCTGGCGTCGCTCGATGAGGACCAGTTTCGTCAGCGACTCACTGTGGCGTATCAGCGTACCCAGAACGAGGCGGCACAGATGGCCGAGGACTTGTCCTCGGATATTGATTTGTCACGACTGGTGGAGGAGTTGCCCGACGTCGGCGATCTGATGGATGCCGACGACGATGCGCCGATTATCCGTCTGATCAATGCCATTCTGTCCCAGGCGGTCAAAGAGCAGGCCTCGGACATCCACATAGAGACCTTCGAAGACCGTCTCAGCGTCCGGTACCGGGTGGATGGCGTGCTGAGTGAGGTTCTCTCTCCCAAGCGAACGTTGGCACCGCTACTGGTTTCTCGGCTTAAAGTGATGGCGAAGCTGGATATTGCCGAAAAGCGCGTGCCTCAGGATGGCCGAATCTCGGTGCGCATTGCGGGTCATGGCATCGACATTCGCATGTCTACCATTCCGTCCGCTTACGGAGAGCGAGTGGTGCTGCGACTGCTTGATAAACAGGCCGGGCAGCTCAATCTCAGTGAACTGCATATGAACGAGCAGGTTGACGCCGCGTATCGTGGCGCGCTGGCCAGCCCTCACGGCATTATTTTGGTGACCGGGCCCACGGGCTCGGGAAAAACCACCACGCTGTATGCAGGGTTGTCCAGTATCAATGAGAGCTCGCGCAACATTCTGACGATTGAAGACCCGGTCGAGTACATGTTGCCCGGTGTAGGGCAAACCCAGGTCAATCCCAAAGTCGATATGACCTTTGCCCGAGGGTTGAGAGCCATTCTTAGACAGGACCCCGACATTGTCATGGTGGGGGAGATACGTGATCTGGAGACCGCTGAAATTGCGGTTCAAGCGTCACTGACCGGACATTTGGTGCTGTCGACACTCCACACCAATACGGCAATCGGCGCCGTGACGCGCTTGCAGGACATGGGTGTAGAGCCATTCTTGCTCTCATCGAGTCTGCTCGCTGTGATGGCGCAACGATTGGTGCGACTGCTGTGTCTGGAATGTCGCGAGTCCTACCAGCCCGGAGAGGCAGAGCGGGAGCGATTGGGGCTGACTGATGAGAGCGTGCAGCTTTTTCGAGCCCGAGGCTGTGAGCACTGCAATATGACAGGTTACCGTGGCCGAACGGGTATCTACGAACTGATCGAAATCGGTGAGGCACTTCGTGAAGCGATTCACGGCGGTCAGGGGGAGCAATCGCTGTTGCGCCTTGCCCGGCAACATAGCCCCGGTATTGATGCCGATGGTCGCCGTCGGATTATCAGTGGTGAGACCAGCCTCGAGGAAGTACTGCGGGTGACTGCGGTCAACTGATTCATGACGGCCTTTCGTTACAAGGCTCTCAACGATGAGGGCAAATTGGTCAAAGGTGTGCTGGAAGGTGATTCCGATCGTCAAGTGCGATGGACGCTCAGACAGAGGCATCTGAGGCCGGTAGAGGTCGCTGAGGCCACGAATGCGGGTGGCTCGGGTGAAGGCCGAGGTTTGCGGTGGTTTGCCAAACGTTTGGGCGCTGGTGATCTAGCGCTGCTGACCCGGCAGTTGGCGACCCTTGTGGCCTCCGCACTGCCACTGGATGAGTGCCTGCAGGCAGTCGCCGATCAGAGCCGCAAGCCCGCGACCAAATCCATGATGCTTCAGGTACGGTCCAAGGTCGCTGAGGGTCACACTCTGGCACACGCCTTAAATCAGTTCCCCTCTGCGTTTGGCGAGATGTATCGAGCGATGGTAAATGCGGGCGAGGAGGCGGGCCAGCTTGCGCCCGTACTCGAGCAATTGGCGCATTATACGGAGACCCGCCAGCACACGGCTCAGAAGCTGCAGATGGCACTGATCTATCCGTTTGTGCTGATCGCCGTGGCGGTGGCGGTGGTGTCGGCACTCATGATTTTTGTGGTCCCCGAGTTGGTGGGTATTTTTGTGCACTCCAAAAAAGCCCTGCCTCCGCTCACGGTAGGACTGATCTGGGTCAGCGACTTTATGCGCGCTTACGCGCTGTATTGTCTGCTTCTTTTGGTCGGGGCCCTAGTGCTGTGTCGACGTCTTCTGCGACACCCCGGTCGGCGCAAACGCTGGCACCAGTTTCTGCTCGGCGTCCCAGGTTTGCGGGGGCTACTGATCGCATTGGACACTGCCCGGTTCGCGTCTACGCTCAGCATTCTGATGGCGTCGGGCGTGCCCTTGATCCATGCCCTGCGCATTGCGGGTGCTGTGATGACTAATTTGGTGCTCCGCGAAGCCAGTGGAACGGTATCGGTCGCGGTACAGGAGGGTGCCAGTTTGAGCAGGGCGCTTTCTCAGGAGGCATTTTTTCCACCCATGATGTTGCACATGGTGGCCTCAGGAGAGGCGAGCGGTGAATTGGAAACCATGCTGGAGCGCTCGGCGCTGAATCAGGAACGCGAGCTGGAAATGACGCTGGGGACCATTATGGGATTATTCGAACCCGCGATGGTTGTCTTTATGGGAGGGCTGGTGCTGACAATTGTTCTAGCTATTCTGCTCCCGATTTTTGATTTGAATACGATGGTGAGGTAAGCAGCCATGACGAAACATAGCGGTTTTTCATTGATCGAAATTTTGGTGGTGCTGGTCATCATGGGGCTGTTGATCAGTGTTGTCGCACCGACAGTGCTCAACAGTGCCGATGACGCCCGCATCCAAAAAGCACAGGCTGACTTCAAGTCTATTGAGACGGCGCTGAAAATCTATCGGTTGGATAATTATGTGTACCCCACCACCGAGCAGGGGCTCGAGGCGTTGATCACGCCCAGCTCGCTGGAACCCGAGCCTCGTAATTTCAAGCAGGGCGGCTATCTCTCTGAACTGCCCATGGACCCGTGGGGGCGACCGTATCTGTACCTGTCCCCGGGTGAGTACCGGGAGACGGATATCTACTCGATGGGTGCCGACGGCTTACCGGGTGGGGAAGGCCAGAATGCCGATATCGGCAACTGGAATAAGGCAAGCGGCTGAGCAACAGATGCTCGAACAGGGACAGTTCGATGAGGCTTACAGTTAGCCAGCGCGGTTTCAGCCTGATTGAACTGCTGGTCGCGGTGTTCGTAATTGTGCTGCTGACGGGCGTAGTGAGTCTCAACGTGGGTCGGGGCGGCGCAGAGCTGGAGCTGGAGGGCGAAGTGCGTCATGTCTCTGGCCTGCTGGCGTTCGCCAGCGCTGAGGCAGGCTTATCTGCTGCGGATCATGGACTCTTTATTGCGCTGGATGCCGAAGCAGACTCATCCGTTTACCGGGGTATCTGGTTGAGACGATTTGACCAGGGCTGGACGGCTCCGCGCTCCGGTGCTGAGGTCTTCGAGTCAGTGTCGCTTGCAGCGGGCTATGAGCTCCGGCTCAATCTATCGGGTCAACCCGAGGTCGAGCTACTGCCCTATGAGCCCGAGCTCAATCCCTCACCACAGATCGTCGCCTGGGCGGGTGGCGAGATGACACCGGGTTCTCTGGAATGGTTGGACCGTCGCACTGGCGAACTGTTGTACCAACTGGAATGGGATTTGTTGGGCCGCATGACGCTCATGCCTAGAGGCAGGGTCGATGCTGAGGATTGACGCCTTGCGCGGCGAGAATACGAGCTCAACTGCATCCCGAGCGCTTTTCGGCTTTACCCTCGTTGAGGTCATGGTGGCGCTGGCTGTGGTGGCTGTTGCCCTGCCAGCGCTGCTGGTCACACTCTCACAGCAGTTGGACGGATTGCGCTACCTCGAGGACCGCACGCAGGCACAGTGGGTCGCGGCCAATCGGCTGGCGGAGCTGCGCTTGGTTGTCGGCGCAAAAGGCACGCTAAAAACCGGCCGAGTTTCGGGAAGCGAGGAGTTGGCGGGACGCACCTGGTATTGGTGGAGCGAAGGGGAGGAAACGGAGGTCCCCGGTTTCTTTCGTTATGAAATTGTGGTGTCTGATCAGGACGACGGGGAGGCATCGCCTGTTCATACCCTCGATGGTTATCTGACCCAGGAGCGACCCAATGGTGCCCAGTAATCCATCTTCTGCCGGCTTTACGCTGGTAGAGGTGCTGATTGCGATGGCGATCACAGCCTTAATTTCGGTGCTGGCCTATACCGGTCTGTCGTCCGCGCTCTCCGGTGCGGAAAGTCTGCGCAATGCGGGGGCGCGTGCCCACGATATCAATCAAACTTGGGCGTTCTTGTCGCGAGATTTGCGTCAGGTGGTCAACCGTCCTGTCGTCGATGAATTTGGTCAGGTGGTGCCAGCGCTCATAGGTGGCGAGATGGCGCGGGAACCGCTGACGCTTACCCGGGCCGGTTGGCACAACTCCAGCGCCGCGCCCCGCAGTACTCTGCAGCGGGTTCGCTGGTGGCTTGAAGATGAACGCCTTTGGCGCGGTTATTTCCCTGTGCTGGACCGCACTGCCGGAACCGAACCCGTAGAAACGGCGATTCTGGAGGGCGTGGAGCGCTTTGAGCTCAGATTCCTCGCTTCGTTATCGGCTGTTGAAAGTGATCGTAATGATGTCATTGATCGTCGCAATTGGCAGGACAATTGGATCGCTGATCTGTCTCAACCCGGGCAAATGCCGCCACCGCCGGCCGCAGTAGAGGTGCTCATGGAGGTGACTGGATTGGGAGAGCTACGGAGGACCTATGTCTTACCCTCGCTATAAACCCCCTGGGGCTGAGGCAGGCGCTGCGTTGGTCGTCGCGATGTTGGTGTTTGCTTTGGTGGCGGCGCTGATGGTGGGTCTGCAGCGTGATTTCACGCTCACCTTACAGCGGGGCACGCATCAGCTGTTTTCCGAGCAAGCTTGGGCCTATCTGATTGGCGCGGAAGCGCTGGCGGCGTTGGCACTGCAGGCAGACAGTCGCGCCGACGCCAGAGCCGAGGTCGCTGCGGACCACTTGGGCGAAGTGTGGGCGCAGCCCCCGACACCGTATCCACTGAAAGCCGGCGGCTGGATGAGTGGACGGATTGAAGATCTGCAGGGGCGGTTGAATCTCAATTTATTGGCAGACACGCAGCCCGGTCGACGAACGACACCCGATGCGGATGGAGCGAGTGACGCTGAAGATGCGGCAGAAGATATGGGCGCTGGAAATCAGCCGCAGCAAGACACGGCGACGTCGATCGATGATCCGATAAAGCGCTGGAACGCCACACAGAAGATGCTGATCAGACTGCTGCAGGCGCTCGGGGAAGCGTCGCTCCCCCTGGAAGAGGCGATGGTCCTGACGGATGCGGTCACCGATTTTATCGATCGCGATGCGGAGCGCAGACTAAATGGCGCTGAGGAGGGAGATTACCGCTACGCTGATTACCCTTACCTGCCGGCCAACCGGGCGTTAGCCAGTGTGAGCGAACTGCGCGCCGTAAAAGGTATGACCGAGCCGCTGTACCGTGCTCTTGCCCCGCTGGTCACCGTCTGGCCGGAGGCTGCTGGGCGATTGAATATTCTCACTTGCCCTCTGCCAGTGTTACGCAGTGTGAACGGCGACGACCAACTGTCGCCCCTGGCGGCGATGGAGGCTGAGCGTCTTGATCAATTGCGACGCGAGGGGGAGATTGGCACCGTCTCGGACCTCCTTAAAGACCCGGCATTTGAGGGTCAATCAATGGCCGAGCTTGAGCCATTGCTGGACATCAGGAGTGATTGGTTTTTGCTGGATGCGACAGTGGAGTTGGTAGAGCGCGAGCGTCATTTATTCAGTGTTCTGCACCGCGTCCCTGATCGCACTGTCGCTGTTTTTCGATCAGAGGGCGAGCTATGATGCGGCCACGGTCAGTTAATCTTTCCTCACTGGCGTTGCGAATCCCCCACTGATGAACCCAGAGAATCTCAATGTGGTGCGTTGGCAGCAGGGACAGGGGTTTCTGCTGCGACCCGGCCATGCGCCCCAGCCTCTGGGTGCGGGCGAGTTCAGCCTGCCTGAAAACACGTGCCTAGCGTTACCGTCCGACATGGTCCGTAATCTCACTGTGCCAGTGGCGCCAGAGGAGGCTAAGCACCTGCGGCGCGCGCTCCCCTTCATGCTGGAAGAGTCGCTACTTGAAGACGTCGCCGAGCTCCATTTTGCCCACACCCCCCTGCGTGATGGCTTGCAGGCCGTGGGTGTCGTCAAGCGCGCCATCATCAATCAATGGGTGGAGGAGATGCCCGAACCCCTCAGGGACTTACCCTGGGTGACTGAGGCGCTCTGCCTGCCTTGGACAGCGGGTCAGTGGACACTGTTGTTCGAATCCGATTCGGTGCTGGTGCGCTGGAGTGAGGCCGAGGGGGCTCGCGTCGAGGCGTCACTGTTACCCGCACTGTTGGATAGTCTTCATTCAGAGCAGGATGTTGTGGTGGCCTACGGACAAGATGAAGCGAATGCAAAGGCCTCGATCCCGCCGCGGTTTCACAATCTGATTCAATGGCGTCAGGGTGGCCTGTCTGAGGCCCTGCTGTTGGCAGAGTCTTCGCCAGCGGGGCCCGACCTGCGACAGGGAGAGTTCGCGCCGCAACTGCCGCTAAAGCGTTGGTGGGGGATATGGCAACAGGTTGCAGTCGCCTTGGGCGTCGCATTGATCCTGAAGACGGGGCTATCTGTCGCCGATTATCAGACCCTCAAAGCCGAGGACCTGCAGCTGAGACAGGCGATTCAGGACAGTTATCGCCGTATTAACCCCAGAGGCGCAGTCGTCGATGTGGAGAAGCAGCTCAATCGTCAGCTCGCTGAGTTGGGCGCCGGCGCGGAGCACCGGGCATTCACCCCCATCTTGGTGACGCTGCTCAGTGCGACGGGTGCCGTCCCTGATATTACTTTGACTTCCGTCAACTTTAGCGGTGGACGCGAGATTCGCGTCAACCTGTCAGCGCCGAACTTCCAGTCCGTGGAACAGGTCCGGGAGCAGCTGGGCCAGCGCTCGTTGCAGGCGAGCTTGGAGAGCTCTAACGCTCGCGGGGACGGTGTCGTAGCGAGACTGCGGGTGGAGATCTGATCGTGCGCCAGTGGTTTGAATCCCTTCCAAGTCGCGATCAGATGGCGCTCATGGCGCTCGTTGCAGCCTTGGGGTTATGGCTTTTTGTGCAGCTGATCTTTATCGAGCTCGATGGACGCCGTGCGCGTTTGACTCAAGGTAATCAGGCGCTGGCTGAAAAGCTGATTCGCGTCGACCTCAAGGTAGAGCAACTCGCTGCGTTGCGTGTGGGCGGAGGCGATCAGAAAATCAACCTGACTCGCACGCTCAGTCAAGCCAGTGAAGCCAATGGCCTCTCTGTTAAGCGCTTACAACCCAACAGTCGAGGCGAGGTACAAATCCGTTTTGAGGGGGTGGCCTTCGATAACCTGCTGCAATTTTTGGAGCAGATAGAGGGCGTATCGGGCTTGGCGGTGCTGGATGCCTCGGTCAGCAGCGCTGGCCGAAGTGGCGGAGTGAATGCCACTTTCAGGTTTGCGGGTACCTGATCGATGAATTGGCTGACGCGACACCAGCGCTTTGTGGCAGTCGCACTCTTGTCACTACTCATACTGTCGCAGATCCCTGCACGGGTACTCACCGCATTTCTGCCTACCACGCTCACGCTGTCTGGTCTCTCAGGGACGGTATGGTCGGGACAGGCCGTCAGGGCATGGGCCACAATCGATGGCCAGCCACTCATGCTGGGACGGGTACAGTGGCAGCTCCAGCCGTGGCGACTCGGTTGGAGTACGCCATTGACCCTCACCAGCGCGTGGGGTGATCAGATTTTCGCGAGCCGATTGGGTATTGGGCTGTCGGGTCTCACGGTGCTGAGCGATGTCAGCGTTAGCCTCGATACGAGGGCATTGCGCGCGATCTTTCCACTGTATCTGGGCGGCACCTTATCCGGGAGCTTTGATCGCATTGAGGTCGGCCAGACAGGTCTACTGCAGGCACAAGGCACCGTATATCTTCAGAATGCGGTGTGGACAGCAAACAGTGGCAACATACCCTTGGGTGATTATCGTATAGATGTCGCGGGCGCCGCAGGGTCAACCGACGGGATTGTGGGCTCGGTCGTCACAGAGAGCGGGGCGCTTGTGCTGGGTGGCGACCTGAACCTCGATGTCGAAGCTTATGCTGTCAAGCTCAGTGCCAGTGGCCCGGTGGCCAGGGATGACGGTTTTCGACGGGCGGTATCGATGTTGGCGACACCTACTGCTGAGGGCTTTGACATTGTGCTGCAGGGGCAGTTGTGAGGTTGTTATTGGAGGGGTTCTTGCACGGTTTTCATTATCGAAGCAGGACAAATAAGTTGGCCAAGGCGACAGCCGCTGGCGAGGCGAGAGTGGGTAGGAGATCTAAATGACGGCAACAGGAAATGCGGTGTGGTCCAGCCGATTCGCTTTCATTATGGCGTCGGTAGGCTTCGCTGTGGGTCTTGGCAATATCTGGCGTTTTCCCTATGTGACGGGTGAAAACGGTGGCAGCGCCTTTGTGTTGATTTACTTGTTGTGTGCCGTCGCGATTGGCATTCCCTGCCTGATGGCGGAGCTCTTAGTTGGCAGACGCGGAGGCGGCAGCCCGCCTACCTCCATGGCCGCCGTTGCCACTGAATCGGGCCGCAGCGACCGCTGGAGGGTCGTGGGCGGTTTGGGCGTGGTCACCGCATATACGATTGCAATTACCTACGCAGTGGTCGTGGGATGGGTGCTCTGGTACCTCGGCCGCGCACTATTCACAGGGTTTGCTGATTTTGACGCCGCAGTGGCCGAGACCACATTTGCCGGCCTGTTGGCGGACAACCAATCCATGGTGATATGGACCCTGATTGGCAATGTGATAGTCGGCAGCATCATCTACGCGGGCGTGACCGCCGGCATTGAGCGCGCTGTGACGATCATGATGCCGCTGATGTTCTCGCTTCTGGTGGGGCTGAGTATCTACAACTATTTCGCCGGCGGTTTTGTCGAGACCTTGCAGTGGTTGTTCACGCCTGATTTCAGCAAGGTAACTGGTGCCACCTTTCTCGCGGCAGTGGGACAGGCCTTTTTCTCCATTGGCGTGGGCATGGGCGGCATGATGACGTATGGCGCCTACCTCCCGAAAGATTTCTCAATTACCCGTGGGGCCGGCACGATTGTGCTGGCGGATACGTTTATCGCGCTGCTGGCCGGTTTTGTTGTATTCCCCGCGGTGTTCCATTTCGGTCTCGACATGGCAAGTGGTCCCGGACTCATTTTTCAGACTTTGCCGGTGGCATTCGCACAAATGCCGGGTGGTGCGGTTTTTGCCGTGCTGTTTTTTGTGATGCTGGGGGTGGCCGGCGTCACTTCGATGGTCGGCCTTTTGGAGAGCGTGACCAGCTGGACTAAAGAGAAGCTCGGTACCTCGCGGCAACGCAGCACAATTTTAGTGGTGGGCTCAGTGAGCTGTCTGAGTGTGATTTCAGTGCTCAGCTACAACATCTGGGAGGACTATCGCCTGCTCGGCATGAACTTCAATGAGCTCACCGAAGCGCTCTATGACAAGCTTTTTCTGCCGATGGCGGGTTTGCTGGTCGCTCTGTTCACGGGCTGGTTTATGCATCCGGATCACAGCGCGGATGAGCTGCGGGACGATCCCCAATGGTACGGACCCTGGCGCGGGCTCACCCGGTTTGTCGTCGTGCCAGCGGTGGCGATTATTCTTATCACCGGACTGATCTGACCATCATGCTCATGACCATCACGGACTGGCTCTGGTCCTATGTGCTGATCGGTGCGCTGCTGATAGTGGGGGTGCGCTTCACGATTGGCTCCCGGTATGTGCAGATCCGGTTGTTTCGCCGCACCTTTTCGGTGTTGTCGGATATCGAGTGGCGAGGTTCGGAGAGGGGTATCTCCAGCTTTCAGGCCTTGGCAGTGAGCGTCGCTGGCCGGGTTGGCGGCGGTAATATCGCGGGTGTCGCGGTGGCGATAACCCTAGGCGGCCCGGGCGCGCTGTTTTGGATGTGGCTGATCGCCTTACTGGGCATGTCGACTAGTCTGTTCGAATGTGCGCTAGCTCAGCTGTATAAGAGACGCCACGGTGAGGAAACGTTCCGCGGCGGACCCGCCTATGTCATGCGCTATGGATTAGGTTGGCGGGTTCTCCCTGTGATCTACAGCGTGCTGCTACTGGTGACCGTCGGCTTTGGCTTCAATGCGGTACAGAGCTATGTCGTGACAACATCGATCGAATCGGCCTTCGGCGTCCCCGCCCTGACCAGCGGTCTAGTGATGACGGCGGTCATGGCGATCATCCTGTTCGGTGGCATTCGGCGCCTCGCGCTGGTCTCTGAAATTATTGTGCCCGCTATGGTGGTGGGTTATCTCATACTCGCACTGATGGTGCTGGTGCTGAATGCCGGGGAGATCCCTAGCGCGCTGTGGCTGATCGTCTCATCGGCCCTCGGTCTGGAGCAGGCGGTAGGCGGCGGTGTCGCGGCTGCTATTGCACAAGGCGCGCGGCGCGGCTTGTTCTCCAATGAGGCGGGGCTCGGTACCGTGCCCAATGTGGCGGCCGCCGCAGACGTACCCCATCCCATGTCTCAAGGATTAGTCCAATCTTTGAGTGTATTTATCGATACGATCATCTTGTGCACCGCCACAGCCCTGATCATCCTGATGTCCTCGACTTATGGTTCCGAGTCGGCCCAGCTGCAGGGTGTGGTGATGACCCAGATGGCGGTGGCGGAACATGTCGGCCCATGGGGAGAGCCGCTTGTGAGCCTCGCGTTAGTGCTATTTGCCACCACAACGATTGCCTATAACAGCTTCCTGGGTGAGAACAGCATCGCGTACTTTGAGCGATTGGGTCCGAGAGCTATTCTGATGTTCCGACTGGCTGTATTGACCATGATTGCGTGGGCGTCGGTTCAGGATCTCGGCACCGTGTTTGGGTTTGCCGACCTCACCATGGCGCTATTGGCGCTCACCAACCTGCTGGCGCTCTGGGCGCTATACCCCGTTGCGCAGTCGCTGCTCGCTCATTTTGAGTCGCAATTGGACGCGGGACAGTCCCCGCGGTTCAGCCGCGATCAATTGCCTCGCGAGACGCTGGACCCCGCCAGTTGGCCGCAGCACCCGACTGACTGACAGTCACGCTACTGGACCTCGGATAATTCGACGCTGAAGCGTTTCTCCTCGCCCTCGCGCGTGGTGACAATGTTGATGGTGTCGCCCACGCTATGCTTTTCCATGGCCGAGAGAAACTCATCGTTGTTGGCGACCCGCTCGCCATCGATCTCCGTGATGACGTCACCGAGGATGATTTCTCCCCGTGAACCTCGCCTCGCGCCGACCATTCCGGCGCTCTCGGCCGGGAAGCCCCGGTAGGTTCTGACGATCGGCACCCCTTCGACCCGATAGCGGCGCAGCCAGCGATCAGAAGCGAGTTCGACTCCAAGCACAGGGCGCATAATCTTGCCGAAAGCGATCAATTGCGGAACGACCTCAATGACCGTGTTCACAGGAATGGCAAAACCGATGCCCGCACTGCCACCACTGGGTGAGTAGATGGCGGTATTTACACCGACCAATTGTCCGAGGGAATTCAGCAGTGGCCCGCCTGAGTTGCCAGGATTAATCGCCGCGTCAGTTTGGATCACGCCGCGGATAGTGCGGTTGCTGGGAGACTGTATCTCTCTGTCTAGAGCGCTGACCACGCCAACGGTCAGAGTGGTATCCAGTCCGAACGGATTGCCGATGGCCAGCACTTTCCGCCCAACTGATAACTCAGATGAATTGCCAAGCGGCAATTCGGTCAAGTCGTTGGGTGGGTCCATCAAGCGCAGCACCGCCAGGTCTCTCTCGGGAGCCAGCCCCACGACTTCCGCCGGAAAGGATTGCTCATCCGCGAGGGTGATGGTGAGGCGATCCGCCCCCGCCACGACATGGTAGTTCGTAACAACCAGTCCTGCTTCGGCATCCCAGACAAAGCCGGACCCTGCTCCTCGAGGAATTTCCATGACGTTGCGCGTGAAGCGCTGTCGGCGCAGTTCGCTTGATGTCACAAAGACCACCGCCGGGCTAGCGCGTTGAAAAACTTCAGTGGTATTGGCTTCGTCGTCAGTCGAAAAGCTCAGGTAGTCTGGTGTTTCCTCTGCTGACAACGGCCCTATTTGCCATGGGAGAAGGGCGGCCGCCGCGAGGCAGGCAAACCAGATCCGGCCCAGTTTCATGCGTTTTTCAGCGCGAGAATGCGGTCGTCCAATGGCGGGTGGGAGCGCAAAAGGGCAGCGAGTCCTGAGCCGTTATGGGAGCGAATACCGAAGGCGGTCAGCTCGCCCGGTAAGTCCCCAGGTAGACCTTGCTCTGCCTTGAGTCGCTGCAAGGCCGCGATCATGCCCGCGCGGTCAGCGAGCCGAGCCCCTGCCGCATCGGCGCGGTACTCTCGATAACGGGAAAACCACATGACGATCATGCTAGCGAGAATGCCCAAAACAATCTCAGCGACAATGGTCACTACGAAGTAGCCAATGCCGTAGCCACGCTCCGTTTTGAAGATCACACGATCCACGGTGTGTCCAATAATGCGCGCGAAGAACATCACGAAGGTATTCACTACCCCCTGCACCAAAGTCAGCGTAATCATGTCGCCGTTTGCGACATGACCGATTTCATGGGCCAGCACCGCGCGTGCTTCTCGCTCCTCAAAGCGTCGTAATAAACCGCTACTGACTGCCACCAGCGCATTGTTGCGATTCCAGCCCGTTGCAAACGCATTGGCAGCATCAGAAGGGAAGATGCCGACCTCCGGCATCCCGATCCCCGCGTCGTTCGCCAGCGATTTAACGGTCTCAAGAAGCCATTCTTCTTCTCGATTACCCGGGGTTTCGATGATTTGGGTGCCGGTGCCGCGCTTGGCCATGAACTTGGACAGCAGTAACGAGATCAGGGAGCCACTCATGCCAAATAGCCCACAGAAAACCAGCAGGCTACTGAGGTTCAGATCGACCCCGTTATTGGTGAGTATGCCCTCCAGTCCCAGAAGGCTGAAGATGACGCTGACCAGCACCAATACCGCGAGGTTGGTCGCCAGAAACAACAAAATTCTCATAGTGTGCGCTCCAGGAAAAACACCGCATCATCACTCATCAATGGGGTCTTCCTCACCATTTTCAAGGGCGTCGCCCTCGTCTGGTTTGGGCACGGGGTGCTGGCTGATCTCCAGGTTTTTAGGCAGCTGATCTTCGGTCTCGGTTAGTAACACCTCGCCCCGAAGATTCGTGTCTTTGGAGCCCAGCTCGAACAGGGTATTTACGGCTTCATCTCTGTGAGGCCAGCAAGCCACCTGCCCCGCGCGTCATCCCTTGACCCAACTGCCTGACTTGCCCCAGTAGTGACCCAACTGGTTGCGGATGACAAACGCTCCGCTCATGGCTCTGCTCCTCATGGCGTAACTACGTACCTGCCGAATATGAACCCCGGCAATGTGTGCCCGCTCAATCGATTAAAAAATCTTTGGCTTCGTTAATTTTCGCCGCCAGATAATCATTGCCCCCACGATCTGGGTGCAACTTCTGAATCAATGCGCGATGCGCCGAGACGATATCTTCCTCGCTGGCCTCATCTCCAAGCCCCAGTACGGCGAGGGCCTCTGCCCGCGTCAGGCCAGTCGCGTTGGCACTGCCCCCATGGGTGTTGTGCTCGGTATGACTCGCTTCATCGGGGAATCGCTGCTCGAGATAGCTGGCTAACAGTTGTGCAGAGTCAGCATCTTCTCTTTGGCAGAACGCCATTAAATCATCGAGCTGTTCGCGATCCAGTTCTTCGAGTAGCCAGTCCCGATAGGTGCCTTCTAGTACCACGCCACTCAGATCGCCACTGTCATGATCGAGTGTCATTTTCAGGATTCTTGATGCGACCTCGGACTGTTTGCCCGCCGCGCTCGGACCTTGACCGCGTAAACCTCCCAGCATGGGCAGAATCCGAATGAGCAGGGGTAACATTTGACGCGCGAGCACCAGTGCGCCGGTCAGGGCGGCGCCGATCCAATGCATCTTGCCCATGAGGGTCAGAATGACGACCCCGACAACGGCGCTGCCTAAGATGATCTGCAGGTAAGCACTTCGCCGTTTATGTGGCGGTTGTCGCTGGGCACGTCGGATCAAAATGATCAGGGTCAGGGCGACGGCGAGAAGCAGAATCATTC
Source organism: uncultured Luminiphilus sp. (assembly GCA_938091425.1). Taxonomy (GTDB): domain Bacteria; phylum Pseudomonadota; class Gammaproteobacteria; order Pseudomonadales; family Halieaceae; genus Luminiphilus. Next base: position 19,962 of record CALKHC010000089.1, read on the forward strand.
TTGGCACGTGACTGAGGGTTCCTGTGTGGTGGGTCTGCTCTACAACTTATCCGTAATGATATCGGTTTTGGCGCAGCGCTACGGTCCTTTTTCCAATTGTTCCAATAGCAGTCGATCGCCCGCAGTACCGCTATCACGCAATGCTTTTAGTCCGCCGCGCGCGAAACGCGCCACGGCGCCCAACAGTTGTCGCAAACGGTCGGCACTGCTGGCATCAAATGGCACGGTGGCGCCCCCGCTGACCTGCGCCATGCGCTCGAAGACAGCGCGGGTGGTGGCGTCGCTGCCTTCCTGAAACAGGAACAGCGGCAGTTTCTTGATGCCGCACCGACCGGCAAGCGATAGCAGCGGTTCCGGTGACTCCTCGCAGGCATCACCGACGAAAACGAGCGCTCGAACAGGTTGCGATGCCGAACCCGCGTCCAGCGCGTGACGCAGCACTCTGCCGATTTGAGTGATGCCGGCCTCGCAGGTCACGCCACTCATTTGGTCGAACAATGCGCCAGATTCGGTGAGCCAGTGGCTCGAGTTAAACTGGGCCATGCCCCTGTAATAGCATAGCTGAACCGCCAACGAAGTGACCTCGGCGGCGGCGCTGAACAGCTCGCCATGAAGTTTTCTGGCCTGTGCCCACGTCGGCTCGCGGCTTGCGGTGGCGTCGAGCGCAAAAATCAAGCGGGCCTGACGTTGCGTTACCGTCTGAATGGCCCGGGTTTGTCTAAGGAACGTCGCGACGTCGCCCGAGCGGGGGCGGTCAAGATCTTTTGGAATGAGGGTGCCCTAGGACGCTCGGGGCGCGAGCAGTCCGCGATCACGGAGCTCGCGAAGATAGTGGCGTCGGCTTGCCAACTCGGAGACCACTGCGTCGAGCGCCTCCTGATCGAGTGTCAGGCGGTCACCATCGCGCTCGCCGCTGACCAGCTCCATGAGTTTGCGGCTTGAGAATTCGCCGGCATTAAAGGGTTCGCGTTTTGTCTGTGTCATCATGTTTTCCTCCCCCACCACCACCTGCGTGCGCAGGTTTTCCTGTCGGGCGGCTATCACTTGTTTAGCCTCATTCCCCGGGCGGGATGTACTGTCAGTCGTCAAAATAGCCGGCTATTATGACAAAAATGCGGTAGCACACGCCACTGGGCGCGATATTGAGGTAAACAGCATGAATTGGATGGATATTCGCAGAAAGCACGCGTTGCCCGACGCAGGCACCGCCTTGCCCGGCCGGGACGAGGCGATGCTGATCACAGACCGGCACGCCGTATTGGGGGTGCCGTTGCTACCGCCTTATGCGTCGCACCTTGAGCAGGCGCTATTTGGCATGGGGTGCTTTTGGGGAGTGGAGCGTCTGTTTTGGCAGATTCCGGGGGTCGTCACCACAGCGGTAGGCTACGCCGCAGGGCAGACACCTAACCCGACTTACAAGGAAGTCTGCTCCGGCCAAACCGGGCACAACGAGGTTGTGCTGGTGGTTTTTGACCCCTCAGAGGTCAGCTACGACTCGCTATTGGGGGCTTTTTGGGAGAATCACGACCCCACTCAGGGCATGCGACAGGGCAATGACATAGGCACCCAGTATCGTTCGGGTATTTATTGCTATGGCGAAGCGCAAGAGGCTGCAGCGAGAACCAGCCTCAACGCCTATCAGCCGGCGTTGACATCAGCGGGATACAGCGACATCACAACAGAAATTCTGCCGGCCCCGACCTTTTATTTTGCCGAGGACTACCATCAGCAGTATCTGCATAAAAATCCTGCAGGGTATTGCGGCATGGGTGGGACTGGTGTCGTCTGTCCCCTCGGTACGGGCGTCGCAGCTCAGGCTGGGTACTAGCTCGCAGGGGAAGACTGGCTCAGCGCCGCGGTGACCGCGGTATCGACGCTCAGTATCCGGTCGCTTAAACGGACGGGTTGGGCGCCCACCGACTGCGCCAGTTCGACCTCGTAGGGAATAAAGCCCCCCTCCGGGCCTAGCATGATCAGCCCTTTAGCTGACTGTATTGCCAGCGCCTCGGGTGCACCCGGGTGCGCGATCCAACACGAGCTGGATCCGATGAGGCCCGGTAGCAGATCTTCAATAAACGGCTTGAAGCGCGGGTGTAGGTGAACCTGTGGCAACATGGTATCCCCTGCGCGCTCCAGCCCTGTCATCATCGCAGCGTCGATGCGATCAGGTTGCAACAGCGGGCTCTGCCAGTAGCTTTTTTCCACCCGAGCGCTGTTGATCAAATAAAGGTGGGAGACCCCCATTTCAGCCGCCGTTCGGAACACTCTGCGCAGCATTTTAGGGCGCGGGAGCGCAAGGATAAGATCACACGGGTGCCGGGGTAGGGGAGGATCGACGAGATCAACCTGAAGATAGGTGTGCTCGTCGGTCAGCTTCATCACCGTGCCGCTGCCTCTCAGCCCACCCAGTGAACCTACTCGCAACCTGTCACCCAACTGCGCCTTCAGGATGCCACGGATGTGCTCATGACGTCGGTCGTCAAGACAAACAGTGCTTTCGTCTATCCAGTCTTCGGCCGCGAGCAAAATAATATTCATGGATGACTAACGTCGTTCATGACACCCAAAGGTCGTACTCATCGGCAGCGGTAATCTCCGCTTCCACCAGCTCGCCTGGCTGAAATTCGGTCACCCCCGGCAGATGAACCACACCATCGATCTCGGGTGCGTCAGCCTGCGTCCGTCCCGTTGATCCCTCGTCCGATACCGTGTCAATCAGAATCTGTCGTGTCGTGCCCACTTTGCGCTGGAGCTTGCTCGCGCTGATCGACTGCTGGAGCGCCATGAATTGCTGCCAACGATCCTCCTTGATCTCCTCAGGAACGGGGTCAGGGAGCGCGTTGGCTGCAGCGCCTTTGACTGCTGAGTATTGGAAGCAGCCAACACGATCCAGCTGCGCTGTCTCGATAAATTGGAGAAGCGTCTCGAACTCCGCCTCGGTCTCTCCGGGGTAGCCGACAATGAATGTGGAGCGGATTGTCAGGTCGGGGCACAGGTCGCGCCATCGCGCGATCCGATCAAGCGTTTTTTCTGTTGCGGCGGGTCGCTTCATTCGTTGCAACACACTTTGGGCCCCATGCTGCAGTGGCATGTCGATGTAAGGGAGCAGCTTACCTTCGGCCATCATGGGAATGAGCGCGTCCACATGGGGGTAGGGGTAAACGTAGTGCAGGCGAACCCAGACCCCAAGCTCTGACAGCGCGGAAGCCAGGCTCTCCAGATTCGATTTCAGTGGCCGGCCATGCCAAAAATCGGTCTGATATTTGAGGTCAACGCCGTAGGCACTGGTGTCTTGGGATACGACCAGCAGCTCGCGCACGCCTGCTCGCACCAAGCCTTCGGCCTCCTCCATCACGGAGCCAATGGGACGACTGACCAGGTCGCCGCGGATGCTGGGGATGATGCAGAAGCGGCAGCGATGGTTACAACCCTCGCTGATCTTGAGATAGGCATAGTGTCGCGGAGTGAGCTTTACGCCCTGTGCTGGAATGAGATCGACTAAAGGATTGGGCTGGTGACGGTGCGGCAAAACTTCTCTGACCGCACCCAAGACCTCTTCATAGGCGGCTGGTCCGCTGATGCCGAGCACTTTGGGGTGTCGGGTACGAATAGTTTCCGCGTCCTCGCCGCGACCCATGCAGCCAGTGACCAGCACACGGCCATTCTCGCTGACGGCTTCGCCAATGGCTTCGAGGCTCTCCTCCTTGGCGGCATCGATAAACCCACAGGTATTGACGATGACCACGCCCGCGTCCTCGTAGTGAGGGGTGATTTCGTAGCCTTCGATGCGGAGCTGGGTCAGGATGCGCTCGGAGTCGACCAAAGCTTTTGGGCAACCCAATGAGATAAAGCCGACCTTTTCGCCGCCCTCGGTTGTCGCTGTGCCTGATTCGGAATCCGTCATCCTGTTATGCCTTGATTGAACTATCGCTGCTGTGGGTGCGAATACGCAGTTCTGCCCGGAGCAGACTCAGCAATTGCAGCGTTTCCTCACGGTTGAGGAAATCACCGATACGGGTTTCGGAGAGGCGGTCGTGGACGGATAGTTCAGGGCCTTGCCACTGGTGGGCCTCGGGTACCACGCGCAGCGCGGATTCCTCACGCGCGAAGCGCCAGCTGCGTTTCGGGACAAAGTACCCTTTGTCGATGGTGATGAGCTCATCGGTCAGGCGAATGACATGCCGATACTCCAGCTTCCAGTTGACCCAATAGAGGGCTCCGGCAAGTGCGGTCAGCTCAAGTCCTGCGAGAGGCAAAATGGGCCACGCGCCTAACAGCGCAAAAGCAATGCCTGCGCCCAGCGAGGGCACAGCCAGCGCGGCCAGTAACCACAGGTTATGGCGCCAGGTCGCAGAGTGGTTCGGTTTGACCACGATCACTTTTTCCTGACCCGCTTGGTTGACGAGGACCACATCGCTCTCCGGATAATGCGAGAGCGCATGGTAATGCATCTCGCCGATGCCTCGGAATGCGAACTTAGGGTTGATAGAAAGCGGCAGGCGCCGGGGAATGGGCGGTCAAAATCTCTCCCGACAGTGGGTGGGTGAATCGCAGTGATGTCGCATGTAACAACAGACGAGGCGCCGCATTCAGCACGGCCTCGGGTGCATAGAAATCACAGCCTAAAATCGGATGCCCTATCTCCCTCATGTGGATTCGTAGCTGATGTGATCGACCGGTGACGGGGGTTAGCGCCAACAACGAGCTGTTGTCGTCGCGACGCAGCACTCTCCAGCGGGTTAGGGCTTTCTTCCCCGTCTCAAAACAGACTTTTTGTTTGGGTCTGTTGGGCCAGTCGGCGATCAGTGGCAGATCGATTTCACCGACGTCCTCGGTGACGTGACCCGCGACGCGTGCGAGGTAGGATTTATCGATCCGCCGCTCCTGAAACTGGCGCGCGAGATGAGACAGCGCCTCGCGGTGGCGGGGAATGACCATCACACCAGAGGTATCGAGATCCAAGCGATGGACCGCTGACACACCGGGATAGTGAACGCTGAGTCGATTGAGCAGGCAGTCGTGGTTTAGCGGATGGCGGCCCGGGACGCTCAGCAATAAGGTGGGTTTATCGACAATTAGTAAGTGGGGGTCGCGAAACAGCAGTCTGATCGACTCCTGCGAGTGGGGAACCTGATAGGGCGGTGTGTCGTCAGCGGATGGGTTCACTGCGGCTACGGCGCTCTGGCGCTACAGAGCGCCTAGGGTTTCGAGGTACCGACGCACGGTCTCGGGGATGCCCCAGCGCAGGGCATCGATGGTAAAGGCATGGCCGATCGAGACTTCCAGCAGGTTGGGAATCTGGAAGTCGCGCAGATTACTCAGGTTCAGATCGTGCCCCGCGTTAATACCAAGGCCGCAGGCGGTTGCAGTCGTGGCAGCCTCCTGAAACCGCGCGAGCACGGCGCCGAAATCACCTTGCTCATGGGCTCTGGCGTAGCTTTCGGTGTACAGTTCAATCCGGTCGACGCCCAGAGCGGGTATGCGCTCGATTTGCGAGGGGTCTGGATCCATGAAGAGACTGGTGCGGCACCCCAGCGATTTCAGCTTGTCAATCACCGGTGCCAGCCGCTCGCCGTCGCGTTCAATGTCGAAGCCATGATCCGAGGTCAGTTGATCATCCGCATCGGGTACCAGTGTCACTTGATCCGGTCGGACGGCCTCGATGAGTTGCAAAAAACCTGGGTAATCGTCCACGCCATCGCGGCTTGAGGGCTGGGCTGCTGCGAAGGGGTTGCCCTCAATATTGAATTCGATACCCGCTGGAGCGCCGCGCCCGGCGGCTTTGTCCGGATTGAATCCCAGCGATGTTTCACTCAGTCGCACGCAATCATTCGCTCGAATATGGCGTTGATCCGGCCGGGGATGAACAGTCACCCCGTGTGCGCCGGCATTGATCACCTCAGCGGCAAACTCGCAGGGGTCTGGATGACAGGTGTCTCGAGCGTTCCGTATCAGCGCAATCTTATTGAGATTGATGCTGAGTTGGATCACGGGGTCAGTCTGGTAATAGACAAAATGACGATGGGCTGCACCGGAACGTCTTGAAAAATGGTCGGGCCGCGAGTGGTCTGAGCCTGCGCGGAGCCGGTATCGGTCAAAGAGATGATATCTACTACCTGCATCCCATCAATGACTTCCCCAAAAACAGTGTAGCCGTCCTGGCCACCTGACCAGTCCAGCCGCAGATTGCTCCGTTGATTAATGAAAAATTGTGCGGCGGCAGAATCTGGGTCACTGGTGCGTGCCATCGCCAATGTGCCGCGCGTGTTGTGTAGCTTGTTTTTGGACTCATTCACAATCGGGTCCCGCGTCTCGCGCTCCTTGAGATCTGCGTCGAACCCTCCGCCCTGAATCATAAAGTTGGAAATTACGCGGTGAAAAACTGTGCCATCGTAGTGGCCATCGTCGGCGTAACGCAGGAAGTTCTCCACAGTAATCGGCGACTTGTCTGCAAATAATTCGATTGTAATATCGCCGTCGGTGGTCTTCATTAGCACCTGGGGATTCACCGGCGAGTCATCCGACTCTGCCTGGGTTGTGCCCATTGAGATGCACAGCATTACCGCGAGCACACAGCTCAGCAGTTTGGGTAAAAGGTTCAACACGTTCCTCATGCTCCTCTCCGTCACGACCAGCCGTCCTGGTGCTTTTTCTTTGGCCACAGTCTTGGGGCAACCACGGCCAGAATGACGCCCAATAGCACAGCAAAGGCCCCATCCATGATTTGATTATTGGCGATGCGCTCTCGCAGCCTCACGTTCTCCAACCGTAGCAGATCCGCGTCGGACCGCTCTGATTCAAGCTCGGCGACCAGTTGCTGATTCATTAGATCGAGATCCAGTGCCGCAGCAGAAACGCGTTTGACCTCTGTCAGTTCCGCCTCGGTGCTCTCCAGCCGGGTGGTCAATTCGACAATGGTCTCGTCCGCTTCATTCACCTCACTGGAACTTTGATTCAGCTGGCTGACCACGCGATCACGCTCGCCCCGCACCTGCTCGAGCTCCAGTCTCATGTCGTTGATCAATAGTCCAGCTGGCGGCTCCTGCTGGAGGTATTGCGTCGGAATCCAGCCCCGGGTACCCCCACGGGTTTCAACTTCGGTCCACTCGCCATCATCGCTTTGCCCATAAACCAGCAGCGCAGTACCCGATGGCACTCCGCGATTGACGATACGAAAGTCGGACCCGGCGCCACTGCGAACTGGGACCAGAACCATGTCACTAACATACTGAGTGTCCTGGGCGTTGGCCTCTGGCAGGCAACCCAGCGTCAGAGCAAGCATCGCGTAGCGCAGGGTGCCGCCCATTGAAGTGAACGCCTTCGTCATCACGAGCCGCCCGCCTGTTCGCTTTCCGCCGCGCTTTGTTCCTTCAGGTGCGGGGCAACGATGAAAATTGTCAGTACCATCAATACGACCGTGAAGCCGATGCTCGAATACAGTTTGTATGACACCCAGAACGCTTCCTCGTATCGGTAGGCCACGAATAAATTCAGCGCCCCAACTACTGTGAAGTTGCCGATCCACAGGGTATTCAGCTGAGTCCATACCCGGCGAGTGAGGGACAGCTGGCCTCCCAAAAGTCGCTCGAGCAGATTGCGTTCGCCTACGAATTGGGAGCCGAGAAACACGGCCGCTAACACCCAATTGAAAACGGTGGGCTTCCATTGAATGAATCGTTGGTCCCTCAGAATCAGAGTTGCGGCACCAAAGACCACCACGGCGATCGCCATCCACATCAGGCGCCGTTCGTTATGCTTCGACAAGGCGGAGGCCAGCAGCCAGACGATGACGCTGCTCACCATCAACACCGCTGTGGCACTGAAGATGCCATCGAAGGTGTGCGACCAGCTGCCAATGGTCACGATCTCACCATCCATCTGGTAGGCGCCAAAAAAAAGCACCAGAGGCAGGAATTCCAGCAGTTGTTTCATGGATTGATTCGATCCCGCGCCGCAACGCTCGCTATCACTTAGACTATGGTAGACAATCCCGCCTTTCTTCTCAGCCCGGCGGGTTTGCTACCTGCTTCGGGCGCAGTGTAGAGATTGCCGTGATCGACTTCCATACACATAGTGCCGCTTCTGATGGCGCCCTGAGCCCGCGTGATTTGGTTGATCGCGCTGCGAGCGAGGGTGTCCGTCGCTTGGCCATCACTGATCACGACACGATTGCAGGTTACCTGAGCGTTTGCCAATCAGTGCCATCAGAGCTCGAGTTGATAAGCGGCGTTGAGCTCTCATGCCAGTGGGGGCGAGTGGGTATTCACATTATTGGACTCGGCTTTGACCCGGCGTCCCGCGCTTTGACTTGCCATCTTGAGGGCCTGAACAAAGCTCGCCGAGATCGCGCAGAAAAAATTGCACACAAGCTGGATCGCAGTGGCATGCCCGGTGCATTGGAGGGCGCGATGGCGGTCGCAGACGGCGCACAGATAGGACGGCCGCATTTCGCACGCTGGATGGTGCTGGCGGGACATGTTGACAGTGAGGCAATCGCGTTCAAGCGCTTTCTGGGTCGCGGCAAGCCGGGCGATATCTCGCTGCTGTGGCCGGCGCTGGATGACACCGTGGCAGTGATCACAGCTGCCGGCGGTCTCGCAGTGCTGGCCCATCCCTTGGATTATAAAATGACGGCGACGCGGCTCCGGGCCCTGACGGATGCGTTTTGTGACGCCGGCGGGGCGGCGCTGGAGGTGATTAATGGTCGGCCAAGACCGGGTGACACGGATGCCTTGTGGCGGTTGGTCAGGGAGCGTGACTTACATGTTTCTGTGGGATCAGACTTCCACCGCGACTCGCCCCACGGCGCCGGGCTGGGTGTGGAGACCGGTGAGATTCCCGAGGGCATGGGGGTCTGGGAGCAACTGTGAGTCAGTTTTTTGCCATCCACCCGGAGACACCGCAGGCTCGTCTGGTGCAGCAGGCGGTCGACATTATTCACCGCGGTGGTGTCGTGGTGTATCCCACGGATTCTGCCTATGCGCTGGGCTGTCAGTTGGGAGACAAGAAGGCCATGGAGCGCATCCGGCGCATCCGCGCTCTGCGGGATGACCACAATTTCACTCTCGTGTGCCGCGACTTGTCTGAGTTAGGCACCTACGCCCGAGTGGACAATACCGCCTATCGACTGCTGCGCCATGCCACACCCGGCCCTTACACGTTCATACTTGAGGCGACCCGAGATGTGCCGAAACGGCTGGTACAACCCAAGCGAAAGACGATTGGTCTCAGGGTCCCCGATCATCCGATCCCTCAGGCGCTCCTGCAGGCGCTTGATGAGCCGTTGATGAGCGCGACACTGGCGCTTCCCGGGGACCAATACCCTATGACAGATCCCTATGACATTCGGGACCAGCTTGAACATGAAGTGGATCTCGTTGTCGATGGCGGGTTCTGTGGACTGGAGGCCACCAGCGTGATTGATTTGACGGGCTCGGCCCCACTCATTTTGCGCCGCGGCGTCGGTGACGTCAGCGACTTTGAGGCTGCCTGAGGGTATAATTTCCCCGTGACTAATTCTGCTGAAAACGCCCCGGAGGAGGGCGCCACAAGCGCGCCGGACAACTCTGCGGTAGATACCGATATGCCCGCACTCCGGCCGGAGCAGGGTGAGATGCCCTTCGCGATGGTACGGGGCGAAGCGGTGACAGAGCTACCCAAGGATCTCTACATTCCCCCGCAAGCGCTTGAGGTGTTCCTGGACGCCTTCGAGGGTCCGCTTGATCTGCTTCTGTATCTGATCCGTCGCCAGAACCTCGACATTCTCGACATCGATGTCGCGCAGATCACCGAGCAGTACATGCGCTATGTCGAGTTGATGGATGCCATGCAGTTTGAACTGGCGGCCGAGTACCTGCTGATGGCGGCGATGTTGGCCGAGATCAAGTCACGTATGTTGCTGCCCCGTTCCAGCGAGATCGAAGAAGACGAGGAGGACCCCCGTGCCAACCTCGTGCGCCGTCTGCAGGAATACGAGCGGTTTAAAAAGGCGGCAGAGGATCTCGAGGCGATGCCCCGGCTGGAGCGGGAGTTGTGGCAGGCCTCTGCCGCGCCTCCAGACCTGCGGCTTGAGCGACCGCTACCCGAGGTGGACATGCGGGAAGTGCTTCTGGCGCTCGGGGAGGTGCTGCGGCGGGCGGAGATGTACGCGAGCCATCAGATACAGATGGAGTCGCTGTCGACCCGGGAGCGCATGTCTCAAGTGCTGGAAACCCTGACCCAAGGAGGATTTGTGCCCTTCGTCTCCTTGTTCAAGCCTGAGGAGGGCCGCCTGGGCGTCGTCGTGACGTTCCTTGCGCTGATGGAACTCATGAAAGAGTCCCTGATAGAGCTGGTTCAGACAGAGGGGTTTGGCCCTATCCACATCAAAGCGAAATCGGAGTAAACATGGAAGCGGGCTTGGTGCAGATTTTGGAAGGTGCGCTGCTGGCGGCAGGTGAGCCGTTATCCGTGCAGCGCATGGCGCTCTTGTTCGAGGAGAACGAGCGTCCTTCCAAGGAAGAGATTCGCGCAGCGATCAAGTCGGTTGAAGAGCGGTGTGAAGACCGCGGTTACGAATTGGTGCAAGTGGCCTCTGGATATCGATTCCAGGTGCGACAGGATCTTGCGGCCTGGGTAGGTCGCCTCTGGCAGGAGCGTCCCGCCCGTTATTCGCGAGCGCTCATGGAAACACTCTCTCTCATTGCCTACCGCCAGCCAATAACACGGGGTGAGATTGAGGAAATTCGGGGTGTTGCGGTCAGTACTAACATCATCAAGACGCTTCTCGAGCGAGAATGGGTGCGGGTTGTAGGACACCGTGATGTCCCGGGCCGGCCCGCCATGTATGCCACGACCCGCCAGTTTCTTGACTATTTCAATCTGAAATCACTGGATCAGTTGCCACCGCTGGCGGAGATCAAGGAGCTAGACAATCTGTCTGGCGAGCTGGGTCTGGAAGTGCCTGAGCAGGCCGCTGGAACTGACGCTGCCGAACAGCCCGACGCGGAAGACGACGCTTCCCCATCCGAAACAGAACCGGAAGACGCCGCAACGCCAGATGGTGAGCAGCCGGAAGCAGAAGACGCAGACGATGTCGAGCAAGAAGACCGCACAGACTAAATCATCCGAGCCGGTCACGGCAGACAAAGGCCAGAAACTACAAAAGGTGCTGGCGAGTCTGGGTCTTGGATCACGGCGGAAAATGGAGCGCTGGATAGAAGAAGGCCGCGTGACTGTCGATGGCAGTGTGGCCACCCTTGGCGACCGTATTCGGTCGAGTCAGGTCCTGCGGCTGGATGGCAAGCCGCTGGAGATGGACGACGTCGCGCAGGTTCGTGTGCTCCTCTATCACAAGCCGGTAAGAGAGGTGTGCACCCGGGATGATCCCGAGGGCCGTAAAACGGTGTTCGAGCGGTTGCCAAAACTGAAGAGTGGTCGCTGGATTTCGGTGGGTCGTCTCGATTTTAATACCTCCGGGGTACTGTTGTTCACCACTGACGGAGCGTTGGCCAATGCGCTGATGCATCCCTCTAATGGGATCGAGCGAGAATATCTGGTGCGGGTCATGGGGCGGGTCGACGAGTCGATGCTCGAGCGTCTAAAGCACGGTATAGAGCTCGACGACGGCGCCGCCCGATTCTCTGACATTCAGGAAGGAGGTGGTGATGGGATCAACAGTTTCTTCTATGTCGTGCTGATGGAAGGACGCAATCGCGAGGTCCGTCGTTTGTGGGAGTCACAGGGCACGACCGTATCGCGGCTGAAGCGCGTGCGTTTTGGCGAGGTATTCCTGCCGTCAAAGCTCAAGAAGGGTCAGTGGTTGGAATTGCCGCAACGGGACGTGGATGTGATTTATCAGATGGCCGGACTGCCGACCCAAGAGGTGGCATCGTTGTCCAAAAAGGATCTGGAGCGTCGACAGCGGTTTGCAAAAAAAGGACAGCGGGTTGCGGGGCGCCGCAGCCGGCGCAGCGACTGAGCGATCAGGTCTGTGCACTCAAAGCCTGTCCGTGGAGGTCGCGGCTGGCATCACTCAGTAGATACAGCCAACGGTCAGTCAACACGTCGGGCATGGGGTTGGTATCAGGGGGTTCTCCGGGATAGGCCAGTCTGCGCATGCCCGTGTTGACCGCACCAGGATTCAGGCTGTTCACGCGAATGGGGCTCGTCGCGCCCAACTCGTCAGCGAGCACCTGCATATAGCCCTCGGTGGCAAATTTGGACACCGCGTATGCGCCCCAATAGGCTTTCCCTCGTCGTCCCACGCCAGAGCTTGTGAGCACGATCGAGGCGGCTGAGGCCGCTTCGAGGAGTGGCATCAGCGCCCGGGTAAGGAGAAAGACAGAGGTCATGTTGACCTGAAGGACCTCATCCCAGCTTGTAGGTGTGGTTTGTGCCAATGCGCGACGCTCACCCAGCACGCTGGCGTTGTGCACCAGACCGTCAAGCACCATATCTGCCGCGGAGAGTTCATCTGCCAGCTTGGTGTAGACCGAGGGGTCGCGAGCGGTCAAATCCAAGGGGATGATACCGGGCTTCGGGCATCCCATATCGGCAATCTGATCGTAGACCCGTGCTAGCGCGGCTTCGTCCCGTCCCAACAGCAGCACCTCGGCACCGTGTTGTGCGCAACTGAGTGCGACGGCCTCCCCGATACCGCGGTTGGCACCGGTAATCAGAACAGTTTTGCCGGCCAGTTCGCTGTTGGACGCTTGCCAGCCGTCGGGTACGAAACTCATGACAACATCCCTGAGATCAACTCGACCAGCTCGCGACTGCTCTCAGCCACGGCATCAGCCTGCCAGCTTGTCGCAGCCTCCCCGGGCGCCAGATATCCATAGGCCGCGGCGACAGTAAAGCAGCCCGCAGCTCGACCCGCTTCGATATCCCTCGAGTGATCCCCAACAAACAGGGTCTCGGTGGGGTCGCAGGACAACTGTTTGCAGGCGAGCAAAATCGCCTCGGGGTCAGGCTTGGGCTGGTCAACGTGATCGGGCGTCACCACTGCGCCGGCTGAAGGGTCAAAGGCCATCTTTTCCATCAATGGGTGCGCAAACCGTGCCAGTTTGTTGGTGACAACTCCCCAGCGAATTTTAGCTCGCTGCAAATCGGCAATCAGTTTCCGCAATCCCGGGTAGGGATGGCTGAGATCGCCCAGACTGGTCTCGTAAAGCGTGAGAAATCTCTGCCGCCACTGCTCGAAAGCCGGATCGTTGGCAGACATGCCCAGTGAGGCCTGCACCATACCGATAGCGCCATCGGACACGCTGTGCCAAATGGTCTCGGGTTCTATAGGTGCCAAACCCGCCTCAGCGCG
>CALKHC010000090.1 GCA_938091425.1 uncultured Luminiphilus sp.
AGCGGATCACCGGTGCCAGCGGTGAGCTCAACGAACTCCATTGGCTGACACTGAATGAGGCGCGACAGCTGGATCTACCTGCGGTGACGAGGTGGGCCATTGACCTGGTCGAGCAGCGGATCCAGCTGACGCCGGCGGAGCAACTCAAACAGACCGCGCCTTTGGTGCGTTTCATCAAGGGGCAGGCGATCTCCGAAGATCTCTAACCGCCCACACCAATGCGCTCTGATTGTTACACTCACGCCCCCCAGCAGGAATTGTTATATGCAAACCACCGCGAGTGACGGCGCTAACGGCCATTTGACCGGATACGGCTCACCCTCCTATCGCCACTACGTGTTGATCCTGCTGATGCTGGTTTACACGCTGAATTTCATCGACCGCACGTTAATTGCAGTGGTCGCCCAGCCGATCATCGAGTCATTTCAACTCACCGACGCCCAGTGGGGTTTGCTCTATGGCCCACCCTTCGCCATTTTTTACGCCGTAATGGGCTTGCCCATCGCACTCTGGGCAGATCGCTCCAACAGAGTGCATATCATCAGCGTCTGCATCGTGTTGTGGTCGATCATGACTGCGCTGTGCGGTGTGGCCATTGGTTTCTTCACACTGCTGCTGTTCAGGATCGGCGTGGCCATTGGTGAGGCCGGCTGTACACCCCCCGCCAACTCGCTGATTGGCGATTACTTTATTGCCCGCAAACGCGCCACAGCACTGGGGATCTACTCCATGGGGGTCACCCTCGGCAGCGTGCTGGCCAACCTCTTTGGCGGCCCGATCGCGCAAATGCAGGGCGCCGATGTGGGCAACTGGTTGAGCGGTATCGGTTTGGGCTGGCTGCTTGGCGGCCTAGACTGGGCAAATATTGAAGGATGGCGCATTGCCTTTGTTGCAGTCGGCCTGCCCGGGGTCCTAGTCGCTTGGCTGGTCTGGGCCAGCATTAAAGAGCCGCCGCGGGGTTATTCCGATCCCCCCAGCCAAAGCGCAGACCGCGCTCCTGACTGGTCAGAAACCTTTGCCGAACTGCGCAGTAAACCTTCGTTTTGGTGGATGTCGATTGCGGCATCGCTGGTGGCTTTTGTCGGCTATGGCTTAATCTCGTTTCAGGCGCCATTTTTACAACGTGAGCATGGCCTGAGCGTGCGCGACGCTGCGCTCCAGTTTGGCGCACCCCTCTCACTCCTGGCGGCTATCGGGACTTTCCTTGGCGGGTACATTACAGAGCGCCTCACCGAGCGGTCTCCCACAGCCGTGGCGTGGGTTCCAGCACTCGGAATCGCCTTGGCTGTACCCGCTTACGCGGTAGCGTTTTTCTCAGAGGACCTGACAGTTGTGTTCGTGTTGTGGGGTATTGCCGCGGTATGCCATTACAGCTATCTCGGTGCTCAGTACAATATTGGCCAAGGCGTGGTCAGTAATCGTTCCCGAGCGACAGCCATTGCGGTGCTGCTCATATTGGTGTCGCTGATTGGCAACGGCTTCGGGCCTTATTTCGTCGGATTCATGAGTGACTTTTTTATGCAGCGCGAACTGCTCTCGCTGGATCCTGGCACGCTACTGTCACCCGAAGCCTGCAAAGCAGCCAACATGGAGCGCTCAGTAAGTGATGACTCGCTGTGCCGGAGCGCCAACTCCACAGGTCTCAAGTTTGCGATGGCAGTCACGGCCAGTATTTTTCTGTTCGCTTCGGTCTGCTTTTTGATGTGCGCGAGGACCCTACAGAGAGATTTTGTCGCGGAGTTGGGGCAAGCAAAGGACTAATCGGCCCTAGCGGTATTCCCTATTGATGTGGAATCAAGGCGGCGGAACAGAGGCGCGTGCTATAACCGTCGGCGCTTCCCGCGCTTTAATAAGACGCTCCGACCATACGCGCCAGACTTAGTGGGCAAAAAAAAACAGAGGTTGCCCTCTGTCTTTTTTATTCGAGCCTCTCAGGCGTCCAGACCGGGATTCCATCTGGCCCCTCGGGTGGTATCCCCTCACCCTCGGTGGGTAGCGAACTGCGTTTGTGCCGGCCCTTCGCTACGCTTTTCTACCTGAGCACTCTTCCGGCGGTTTCCCCCTCGCTTCCGTCTGCAGTTGGTCACTCGTCGGTCGCCGTCGGCATTGGCAATATTACCAATATACCGAAAATCGTCAACACTTATTTTCTCAAAAATTAAAAAAAAAATTTGAAAATGACTATTTAAATAAAACCAGCGTCTTAGAAAAGACTCTTCACAATCAGCCCTACAATTTGTCTCCGAAGCGCCGAATAAGAGCAGAAAACTGTCCCAACTTTGGGTAGAGTCTCCATACGAACTGAACATCACCTACGCCCCGATTTGGTCCGTTCCCGGCACTGAATCAGTGCAAAAACGGCGGGATCCATCGGCTGTTGTTCAGACCCCGTAGACATAAGCAATGTATAGCTTTGCGCGCTAGCTGTATTTCCAGAATTGGCATGCAGATTGCGTCTTATTAGCTGGTGTAACCAGACAATCATCAAGGAGCCTGAGGTGAAGAATCGTCGTTTGCTGACTGCGGTGGCCAGTCCACTTGTTATTGCAGTATCCGGAGGGAGTTGGGCACAGGAAGCGCCCGTATTTGAAGAGGTATTGGTCACCGCGGAGAAGCGAACCGAGAGCCTGCAGAACCTGTCTCAGGCGGTCACTGCACTCAGCGCGGAGGACGTGGAAAATCGACAGCTGAACTCCTTTGTCGATCTCAGCGCCATCGCACCCGGGGTTAATGTCGCAAAGAACGAGGGCTTTAAAACCGTCATCACCATCCGTGGCATCGGCAACGAAGCAAACCAGAACGCTATCGCCAACCCGTCTGTCTCATACCACCTTGATGGTGTCTACGTGGCCTCGCCTTTTGCATTGCAAACAGACTTCCTTGATCTGGAGCGCATCGAGGTACTGAGAGGACCGCAGGGCACGCTGTTCGGTCAAAACTCTACCGGCGGCGGTATTAACGTAATCACCAAGGCGCCCACCTTCGACGAGTTCTCGGGTACCGCTGACCTGACCCTGGGGGAATACAGTCTGGTGAAGGCCCGCGCTGCGATGAACATCCCCTTCAGCGAGTCAGTGGCGGCGCGAGTGTCTGTCATGAGCCACAAGCACGACGGCTTCACTGACAACGTCGGCAACGGTCAAGATCTCGACGACGCTGACAGCATCTCCGCCCGCGCCAAGCTGCTGATCCAACCGAGCGACACGTTCTCCGCAACTTTCACAGCGCAGCTATTCGACGAAGAAGTGAATGGTCAGGCACAGAAAGGGATTTATGACCCGACACCTGGCGCTCGCAAACTCGCCCAGGATTCTCTCTCAAGCTATGAACTCGAATCACAGCTTTACAGCATGACACTGGAGTGGGACCTCGGCGGAGTGACACTGAAGTCTCTGACCAGTTACCAAAATGACGACATCGCAATCCAGCGCGACAACGACCGACACGACTACCGCACGTTGGAGCCTTTCTTTTTGCTGCAGAGCTACTTCGATCCGGAGACCAACGAGCAGAAAACGACAACACAGGAATTCAACCTGATCTCAAACGAACCCGCTTTTGGGCGGCTCGACTGGGTGGCGGGTGTCTTCTACCTCGACACCGAAGTCGACATCAGCATCCTAGAGCGGCTCGACTTCGGCTTTGATGGCGTGTTCGACGACTTCACCCTCGACGACATTTATGCCTACGGGGGCGATGTCGGCTTTATCTCCGACTCAAAACCCGAGCGCGAGTCGATATCAGTTTACGGTCAGGGCACCTGGTCGTTCACAGACAGCGCGCGCATGATCGCCGGCCTGCGTTACACCGAAGACGAGGTCTACAGCGCAGTCACCAACTTCTACGGTCGCGAGGGCACAGAGATTCTTGAGATCGAGAGTGAGAAAGTGACTGGGCGACTGGCTTTAGAGGTCGATCTCGGTGACGCCACCATGGCCTATGCCTCCTACACGCGCGGCTTTAAGCCCGGCGGTTCCAACCTGACATTCGGCCGCGAAGATATTGTGTCACCCATCGTGGTGCTGCCCGTTTTCGAAGAAGAAACGATTGATGCGTATGAAGTGGGCGTCAAAACCGACCTCGCCGACGGTAGGGTTCGACTCAACGGTGCGGCGTTCTTTTACACCTACGATAACCTCCAGTATCAGGCGACTGACCCAGAGGTGTTCCAGGGCGGCGTGGGCAACATCCCCGAATCAGAGATCATGGGTGCTGAGCTTGAGCTCGGCGCATTTGTCACCGACTCGCTGATATTCGACGCTCGCCTCGCATGGCTGGATACCGAGATCACCGCAAGCCACTTGGCACTCGACAACGTCGAGTCTGAAGCCGCAACCAACGCACTACTAGCTCAGGGAATCAGTCTATTCAGCCCCGACGTAGAGATTGCTCGGGCGGGACAGATTGCCGACGTCAAAGGCAATGAGCTTGCCAAAACACCTGGCTTCACCGCGAACCTAGCGCTGACCTATAGCAACGCCATAGGCAGCTGGGGTGATTTCGAGGGCACCCTCAGCTACACCCACCGCGGGGACTTTAGGCACCGCATCTTTAATAACCCCACTACTGACGAAGTCGATAGCTACGATACCTTTGACTTGGTGCTGCGCTTCTCACCGACCAACGCCAACTGGCGAGTCGAGCTGATCGGCAAGAACTTGACGGATGAGGACGGTATCAATGCGCGCTTTACCGACGTATTTGGGGTGGGCGCCACCGGCGACCAATTTATCCCGCCGCGTCAGCTGATGGCTCGCGTCGGCATCGATTTCTGAGCATGGCCTCCCGGGCTCGTCGAGCCCGGGACAGACCCTCTGGGTAAAAGTGAGCGCCCATCAGATTTAAACCAATCGGCGAGACCTCAGCACCTGCACAAAACACTGACCAGTATCGCCACCATGGCCCGCGGTCATCCGCGGAGCTTCGTCATTTATTGGCGCCTAATCTCGTGTCACAACAGCAATCACGGTGACCTGCGGGTACACTCCATAGTCATCCCTTTAGCAGGGCCTGACCCAAGAATGATTCACTAAAGGGGCACATCGTGGAACGGTTCTTCAAACTCTCTCAGTCAAATACCACCGTTGGCATTGAGCTGAGCGCCGGCCTCACTACGTTTATGGCCATGGCTTACATCGCCTTTGTGAACCCGCAAATGATGGCCTCGGCAGGCATGGACCAAGGGGCAGCGTTTGTCGCCACCTGCTTAGCCGCGGCATTGGCCTGTTTTTTTATGGGGCTCTACGCCAACTGGCCGGTGGGTCTCGCACCGGGCATGGGACTCAATGCGTTCTTTACCTACACCATCGTCGGGGATATGGGCTATCCGTGGCAGACCGCACTGGGCGCTGTGTTCATTGCAGGCATCCTATTCGTAATCCTGACCGTCACCCGACTCAGAGAGTGGATGCTGGTCAGCATTCCCTGGAACTTGCGCATTGCGATGGGAGCAGGCATCGGGCTTTTTGTGGGCATGATCGGACTCAAGAATGGCGGACTGATCGTCGACCACCCGGCCACACTGCTCTCGCTCGGTAATTTCCGGATCACCGAAACCCTGCTGGCCGCACTGGGCTTTCTCATCATAACGGGGCTGGCCACACGACGCTTTCCCGGGGCCATCCTGCTCGGCATTTTGTTAGTCACCCTCATCGGTCTAAGCGCAGGCGCGGTGCAGTATCAGGGCGTGGTCTCAGCGCCACCCTCTATCGCGCCCGTGCTGGGGCAGCTCGATATCGGAGCCGCTCTGGATGTTGCAATGATCAGCGCCATCGCCTCCATCTTATTTGTAAATCTCTTTGATACGGCCGGCACGCTGGTGGGTGTAGCGACTCAGGCGGGTCTCACCAAAGCAGACGGCACGATTGAAAATCTTGATCGGGCGCTCAAGGCAGACAGCACGAGCAGCGTGGCCGGAGCATTAGTGGGCTGCGCGCCGGTGACCTCCTACGTGGAGAGCGCGGCGGGCGTCGCCGCCGGTGGCAAAACTGGGCTTACTGCCTGTGCCGTAGGCGTGTTGTTTTTAGCGATGATCTTTTTCGCACCCTTGGCCGGCATGATTCCGCCTTTCGCCACTGCAGGCGCATTGCTCTACGTGGCCCTACTAATGATGTCGGGCATGCAGCACCTCACCTGGTCCGACCCCACCGAACTGCTGCCCGCGCTACTCACCATTATTATGGTGCCGCTGTCTTTCTCCATCGCAAACGGCATCGCAGCCGGTTTTTTAAGCTACGTATTGCTGAAGGTAATTGCCGGGAAATCGTCCGATGTCAGTGCTGCGGCTTGGGTGATGGCGCTGATTTTTACGGCACGTTTCGCTTTTGTGTGACTCGGGACTCAGCGCAGAGTAACGAGGCATCCAGTCACCTACCTACCCTCTCAAGTCGCGAGCACTAAAGTCGATGCCGGATAGTAACTAGGATGCGATGCGATCCTTAATGATCTCGTAGAGTGCGGGCCTGTGCTCGCGGATCTCCTCTACCGAAAGCCCCTCAAGTGAGTGGGGGTACATCAGCCATGCGTCCGTCTCCTCCAAAAAATATTCGGGCACGCGCCCTACCTCCCGGCGACTGGGCTTGTAGTAAGGCACTGCGACCCGAATATCAGACGGCGTGTTGAGTCGGGCGAGAGAGGTCAGTCTGTCAGTCACAGCATCGACCGTGCGGCCCGTATCAAACACATCATCCACGATTAACAGCTTGTCTTCTGCCGTGACATTCTTGATCAGGTAATTGAGGCCGTGCACCCGAATCCCATCCAATCGCTGATCGATACCCGCATCATAAGACGACGTGCGAATCGCGATGTGATCAGTTTCGATATCGCAGTGCGCGAGAAACTCCTGCACGGCGATACCAATCGGCACCCCGCCACGCCAGATGGCGATGATCATGGTCGGCTTAAATCCGCTTGAGAAAACACGCTCCGCCAGACGGAAAGAGTCCACCAACAATTGGTCGGCCGAAAGATATTGCTTGTCGCTCATGGTGTCGAGATTCTCACCTCAGAGAGGGTATAGTCACCGCTGAAGTTCGCCAGACGGTATGTGCGAGACGTTAACGTGAAAAAGCAATTTATTGAAGAGGAGCAGCTGCTCGAGGAGGCTTTCAAGCTCGCAGTCACTATTTTTGACAGCGGCTTTCGGCCCGACTTTATCGTGGGTATCTGGCGAGGCGGCTCAACAGTTGGCATCTATGTCCAGGAGTGTCTTCAGTATTTAGGCGTCAAAACAGACCATATCTCTATCAGAACCTCATACCGCGGCCAGCCGAGTTACGGCGAGCTCCTAGATAACCCCAAGAGCATTCGAGTGCATGGCCTGCAGTATTTGTTTGAAAACCTTAACCGCAACGACAAGCTGCTCATCGTCGACGATGTCTTTAGTTCAGGTTACAACGTTGAGGCCGTGATCACGCGACTCAAGACAAAGTGCCGGCGGAACATGCCCGAAGAGGTACGCGTGGCGGTGCCCTATTACAAGCCGGGCAAAAACCTGAGCGGCCGCAAACCCGACTATTTTTTGCACACCACCGAGGATTGGCTAGTGTTGCCTTACGAACTACAGGGCCTAACACCTGAGGAGATTGCTCAGCACAAGCCGGACGTAGCGACTATTTTAAGCACGATACAACAGGACTCCTGATGGCCCTGAATCTCTGAACCGATCAACATCAAACCCACGCACGAATAGGAGAAAATCCATGGCTGAATGTGGATGCGGACGAAGCCCAACAGGGCAATGCATTGGTTGGCACAAACTCTCTGAGGAGGAGTACCAGCAAAAACTGAAAGAGCACCAAGAGAAAGCGGCGGAAGACAAAGACGAAGACTGAGTCGCCGACTCAGGGTCTTGCCGTCATTCATTTCATGAAGCGAGTTGCCAATGCCTGAGGGCCCTGAAATCCGCCTTGCCGCCGACAAAATAGAGGCGGTGTTGAGAGACAAACTGGCCGAGCGCATTGAGTTTGGTCTTGCGCCACTTAAGAGGTATACCAAACCGCTCACCGGTAGCACGGTTCTG
>CALKHC010000091.1 GCA_938091425.1 uncultured Luminiphilus sp.
GGAAGTCTTCATGGACGGTAAGAATATGGAAGCAAACCTGTACCGACGGGATCAACTAAAAGCCGGTAATAAAATCGACGGACCCGCGATCGTGCTCGAGATGGATTCGACCACGGTCATTCTGTCCGGGCATACCGGTAATGTCGACAAGTTCGGCAACATCCTGATAGCACCGTCAGCTTGAGCGAGGGGAGATAACAATGCCTGCAACGATCGTTGAAACCAACACCAAGAAATTCAAGCGTAAGGATATCGATCCAATCACCCTCGACATCATCGAAAACGCGATGATGAACGCCCGCTACGAGATGGATGCGGTCGTCTTTCGGACGGCAATGTCGCCGGGCATTCGTGAGCAAAACGATATGTTCCCGATGATTGCCAATTTGGAAGGCAAGATGGTGGTTGGCCAATTCGGTAGCTTTATCCATGGCTTTAAAGAGGCTTACGACGGCACCATCGAGGAGGGTGACCTTTTCCTGACTACCGACCCCTACGCGTGTAATGGCGCGATCAGCCATATTAATGACTGGCTGTTGCTGCGGCCGATTTTCAAGGATGGCCGGTTGATTGCCTATGCCGCCATGTTCGGCCATATGACGGACGTGGGCGGCAAGGTGCCGGGCAGTCTGCCAACAGATGCAAGGGAGATTTTTGAGGAGGGTATTCGCGTGCCGCCGCTTAAAATCTTCAAAAATGACGAGCTGCAGACCGATGTGCTGAATTTGATCCTGCATAACAGTCGCATGCCGACCTGGAACCGCAGTGACTTTAACGCCCTCGTTGCCGCCATGCGGACCGCTGAAAAACGCGTTATCGAGATGGCGGAGCGCTTTGGAGACGATGAATATTACTCCGCTTTAGATGAGCTCTTGGCCCGCAACAAGCGAGCTATGGGCAAGCTGATTAAGGACACCGTGCCCACGAAAAAACAGCACTTTGAGGACTACATTTGTGATGACGGTCTGGGCATGGGTCCGTATCGGATCAAGTGTTCGATGTGGCGTGACAAAGACAAAGTCATTTTTGATTTTGACGGCACTGACCCGCAGTCGATCAGCTCGATCAACTTTTATCTCAACGAAGAGATGTTCAAGATGTTCTGCGGCGTCTACATGATCATGGTATTTGATCCGCAGATTATGTTTAACGACGGCTTCTATGACCTCATGGAAGTGCACATCCCCGAGGGCACACTACTGAAGCCGCGTGAACCCGCGGCGCTGTCGTGTCGCACCCACGCACTGGGACGGATTTTTGACGTACTGGGTGGCCTCTTGGGTCAGGGTGATCCTGACTTCCTGGCAGGTGCTGGCTTCTCTGACAGCCCTCATTTTATGTACTCGGGTTACGACAAGAATGGCGAGTGGTATCAGCTCTACTCTATTGGCTTTGGCGGGATTCCAGGTAAGCCCTCGGGCGATGGGCCCGACGGGCACTCACTGTGGCCCAGCTTTACCAATGTGCCCAACGAGTTCCTTGAGAGTTACTTTCCGCTGCGCATCGAAGCTTATGAAACGATTACTGACAGCGGTGGTGCCGGCTACAACCGCGGTGGTAACGGCCTCCGCATGGGGTACTGCTTCCTCGAGCCCGGCACCATCTCTATTCACGATGACCGCTGGCTGACCTACCCGTGGGGCGTTAACGGTGGTTTGCCAGGACGTCGCTCGGAGAAAATTCTGAAGCGCACCGACGGTAGTGAAGAAATGATGCCGAGTAAGTGTGACCGGATTGCCGTGAACGCCGGTGACATTCTCTACTTCAATACCTGGGGTGGGGGAGGTTGTGGAGACCCCCTGAAGCGGGAAACCGAGCGTGTTGAGTTCGACGTGAGGGCGGGTCTGGTCTCGGTCGAGGGCGCCAAGCGCTATGGTGTGGTGATGAATGCTGACCAGACGGTTGACGAGAAAAAGACCAAAGCGCTGCGCGCCAAGATGGCCAAGCAACGCGGCAAGGTCAAAATGTTTGACCGCGGCGGTGATATTGCCGAACTCAAGAAGCGCTGCAAGAAAGAGACCGGGCTGGATGCACCGCGGCAACCGGAGTTCCAAGCTTGGGCGCTCAAGTTCCTCGAGCAGAAACCTACGGCGAAGGGGCGAATCAAGATGGCGCGCGGCTGATTGAGTCCGTCATCCTTTGCAGGAAAAAGCCGGGTTTAGCCCGGCTTTTTCTTGATGAATTCAGCGGGAGAGATCGGGACCATGCCGTGGCATTTCAGAGAGAGTAAACCCTCGAAGACCGGATTGAATCATGCAGCCGTAATGACGTTTGTGGCATTGATGCACTCTCGCGGTGCGGCCAAAACAAATGCCTTAGCTTGGATGCATAGAACAAAGTGATGACAGTTGACCGCACAGCCCTGATCGGTCGCCCATTGCGCGCTGCGACCTATACGATCTCAGAAGTGGATGTAAACGACTTTCTCGGTGTGGTGACCGAGCCTGATTTTATGGCATCAGACGCTGTTATTGAGAGTTTAACGAGTGTTGATGGTGGTGCATCGACTGCTTCACTCCGATCAGTACCGCCGTCCTTCGCGCCGTTTGTGGCCGTTCTAGGGTTATTGAGAACTTTCGACTGGCAGGCAGACTTTCTGTTTGATTACCGGACAGGCACCGCCATGTTCGGTGAGCAATCAATCGAGTTTCACCGCCCCTTGTTGGTGGGGCAGTCTGTGGCGATCTCGGCCACCATCAGCGATGTCTATGAGAAGCAGGGCAAGCAGACGTTTGATGTGGTCGAAGTCACTTTCGACATCAAAAGCAGTGATGGGGAGGATCTACTCATGACCGGCCAGCAGTCCTATATTTTGTTCAAATGACAGCGCCGATGAGCAAAGCCTGCTTTGAGGATTATGAGGTCGCCATGGCGTTGCCCAGTGTCGAGTTGGGGCCGATGGATCGGTATGACTACATTCCCATTGCGCTGATTTTGAGAGACACCAATCCCCTTCATCTGGATCGCGTTTATGCGCAAGAGCGGGGCCTGCAAGATGTGGTGCAGCAGGGGCCGCTGAACCAGGCTTACTTGTACCGTTATTTCACCTCGCTGCTGCATGATCCCTGGGATCTGATGGCGACCAAGATGCGATTTGCTGCCAATGTGTTTCCCGATGACATTTTGACCTGCGGTGGAGAGGTGCTCGCCGTGGCGCCCTTAGAAGCGGGTGGTGGGGTTATTACCTGTGCCGTATGGCAACGGAATCAAACAGACGAGACCATTCTCAAAGGAGAGGCGAAGGCTCGGATTCCCTCGCGACACTAGCGGAACTCTAGCGAAAGTTGCGATATCAAATTCAGGTGGGGGCCATCTCAATGAGGATTCGGTCGCGCAGCTCGTGTTTCAGTATCTTGGTCGCGCCCATCGGCCAATCGTTAACAAACCGAACACATCGCGGGATCTTGAAGCTCGCGATCTCACCGCGACAAAAGTCAATAATCTCAGCTTCTGTCGCTGTAACACCCGGCACCAGCTCAATAAACGCGACGGGCACCTCGCCGTATTTTTCGTTGGGCAGGCCAACGACCTGCGCCAGATTAACCGCTGGGTGAAGTGCAAGGTAACCCTCGATCTCGATCGCCGCGACATTCTCGCCACCCACCTTGAGCATATCTTTGAGCCGGCCGCGAAACGTCACGCGACCCTCAGCGTCCAAAACGCCCAGATCACCGGTCCGGAACCATCCGCCCTCCCAGAAGGCCGCCTTGGTTTTGGCTGGGTCGTTGTAATACCCGCTAAACACGCCGCGACCGCGGGCGACGATCTCGCCGGGCTCACCGTTTGCCAGCGGCTTCCCGGTTTCTGGGTCTCGCACGGCGATCTCAACGCCGGGCAGCGCTTTCCCTGAGCACTCCGAGCGCATCACCAGGGGGTCGCTGGGGTGACACATCGCCACGGAGCCGCCGCACTCGCTCATACCAAAGCAGGTGATCTGAGTGGTATGCGGCATCAGTGCTTGCATGGCGACCAGCTCCTCGGCAGGCCCCACATTGAGCATGACGCGCACGTCGCTGAAGGCGTCAGGGTGGTAGCGAGGGTGATGCAGAAGTTGCAGGGTAATGGTGGGGAAGGCGGGAAAAGCCACGGTGACTCGCTCACGTGCAATAAGGTCAAGGGCTTCGCTCGGCTCGAAGTGGGCCATGGAGATCAATGTCCCACCGAAATGGAGGGTGCCGGTGAGCGGCTGGGTGAATGCGCTATGGAACATAGGCAGTGGGTTCCAAACGACGTCTCCCTCGATGAGTTGCAACCGATCCTTGCCTCCCACCACGCCGGCATGTTGCAGCACGATATGGTCCAGCGGGCAGCCTTTGGGCATCGCTGTGGTGCCCGAGGTATAAAACATCAGTGCGGTGTCTGTCACGACAGTGCCCTCGTGGCGTTCCTCAACCACACTGGGGTCCACCGAGTCTGCGAGATCGTAGAAAGTGTCACGATCCATGAAGCCGTCGCGAAGTCCTGTGCCCAAGAATATCTGATTCTGCATCGAGGGCGCCTTCTGAACCTCGGCCTTGTTCAACAGCTCAACGTAGTCCGTGTGTTGCTCGACGACATCGTTGGTCACCACCACCTTAATACCGGCATCCGCCGTTACATGGGCGATCTCGCGCGCCTTGAAGCGGGCGTTGTACAGCACAGGGATGGCGCCGATCAGTGATGCACCAAAGAGGAGGTCGGTGAAGTCCAGCCCATTTGCCATGAGGATGCCCACGCGATCCCCTCGCTCGATACCGAGGGCGATGAGAGAGCGGCCCACCAGGCGCGCCCGTGCCTCGAGTGCGCCATAGGTCACTCGGTCATCGCCGACAACAATGCAGTCACGGTCCGGGTGCTTTTTTGCGCCCCGCAGTAATGCCTCGGCAAAGGGAACCGTTTCGAACTCAGGCGGTGACAATGGCGCCCCTCATTGCATTCTTAAGCAGCGCCAGAGTCGGCCTGATCGGTGTCTGATAGTGATGTTGTCTCATATAGGCCTCACTTTACCGGTATCCCTTGAGACTCGCTATTAACTCTGTTCTTGGCTCAGCCTGTTGGTGTGGGTTGATCCTTGGGGCACAATGCCTGCCCATCAGGCCCAAGTGCATTGGGCTCAGGACAGATCCACTACCTGAAAGGAAAACCACCATGGCGCGCGCCTTACTGATTAAGTTGCATTTGTATTGTTCTGCTTTTTTCGCTGCGGCGATCGTGTTGGTGGCGGTGTCCGGGGGGTTATACCTAATCGGTGTCAAAGGCTCCATCGAGCAGACGCCTGTCGGTACCCTGCCCACGGGACAGCAACTCTTGCAAGATCCGAATAAGGCAAACGTTCAAGCAGCACTGGCTTCTCTTGGCGTCGTTGATTTCGAGTTTGAGTACGTCAAACATAAAGGCTCGCAACTGATTACGCGGCCCACGACGCGGCCTTTTTATACCCTAGATATCGGTGGTGACGAGGCGGTGGTGCATTACAACGAACCGTCACTGCAAAAGCGCATGATTGAACTACATATGGGGCATGGGCCGACCGCCTACAAAGCCTATCAACAGGTTTTTGCTGCGGGGATGCTCTTTATTATTCTGACAGGCCTGTGGCTGGGGCTGTCTTCTGCCCGGCTCCGTATTCCCACTGCAGTGATCTCGGGTAGTGGCGTCGCGCTGTTTTTGTGGCTGAGCCTCTTCTAGATCACTACGGCGATTGACCGGCGTTAGCTCTTTTCGCGGCCTCATAGAGAATCAGAATAAAGTTCGAACCAAGAATCTCCTCCTCAACGTTCAGGGGGTCAGTGCCTGCGGACACCTCATCGCCATCACTGACCCCATCGCCGTCCGTGTCGGCCAACTTGGGATCAGTTCCGATGGACACCTCGTTGCCATCAGAGAGCCCGTCGTCATCGGAATCTGAGTTCAATGGGTCTGTCCCCAAGGTATATTCCGTGCCGTCACCCAACCCATCAGCGTCGGTATCACTGCTTGTTGGACTAGTTCCCAGCGCCGTTTCCACTGCATCCGACAGCCCATCGTCGTCGGTGTCTTGGGGTGGAGTTCCATCTTTGGGTTCGAAGATTCGGACATAATCGACCAACATCTCTTGCGGGAAAGCAGTGGTGGGGTTGGGATCGCCGGGCCATTCACCGCCCACTGCGATATTAAAGATCAAAAAGAATGGCTTACGGAACGCGGCCAGCGGTGCACTGTCATCAATAGCAAACTGGTAATACGGGATATTATTGACGTACCACTTGATCTGGTTTTCGGTGCGGATAATGCTGAATAAATTAAAATCTGTACTGAAATCCTCGCCCGTGAATTCTCCTCCAACGTATGCGTGGGCGTATGGGTTCGCAGAAAAATCGGCATTCCAGTGGACGGTGCCGTGCACCGTATTCTCTTTGCCACCGCCACCCACCATCTCCATGATGTCAATCTCACCGCTGTTGGGCCAGCCGACTTCACTAAAATTGGTGCCCAGCGCCCACAGTGCTGGCCAGATACCTTGGCCTCTTGGTAATTTCGCCCGGATGTCGACGCGCCCATAAGTGAAGTCGATAAGCCCCTGAGTTTTGATGCGCGAGGAGGTATAGCCTCCAGAGGATTCTTGTCTTGCAGTAATGGTCAGGTAGCCATCTGCGACATCTGAGTTATCGACCCGATAGTCTTGCCATTCATTGTTGCCCCATCCACCGCCACCCAGGTCGTAATTCCAGTGGTTGGTATTCAGCTCGGTTCCCGAAAATTCGTCGGACCAGGAGAGATCAAAGTCGTCATAAAAAATGGGAGAGTCATTGCTCCCCGAGTCAGAGGGCGGCCCTGCGGCCGGTGCCCGCCAACGCACGTTATCCAGTTGCAACACTGTGCGGGCTGCGCCTTTAGGCCAAATCACGAGGCCCGTATCAACTTTCGAGAGGTTCAGCCCTCGGCTGCGCAAAGTGCTGATAGGGATATCAATCTGTTGCCAGACGTCGTTGATGGTCTCTGCCACTTCAATCTCACCCGAGGTGCACGGGAAGACACAATCGACCTTCATGATGATGTTAGTGGGACCGGTTGTAGAGCGGACATCAAAGGATACGTAGCCCTCCAAAAATTCAGAGAGGTCGCGTTCTTGCAATGACTTGAAGAACAGGCCCGCCAGAAGATGATTTTCAATCCACTCGATCTGTAGCACTTGACCACGGGAGCCACCGGTGGTCACTTCCCAATTGAGTGAGGGGCAGTCTGGGTCCGCACTGTCAGTGCAGTCTTTCGCAAAGCCATTATCAGCGTCAAAAGCTCTGATTCCACCAGTCCAGAGGGGATCTACAGCGGCGCTTGCAAATACGAGTTGCACTACCTCTTCTTGATCATTTTCAGATGCGGCGGGTGTTGTGATATCAAAGCAGACAACACAGACCACCAAGCACCAGCGATAAATTATCCGCCGGGTATCGCGGCTAGTGTGGGCGCCTCGCACGACGCCCTGACACCAATGTCCAGCGGGCGTTGCGGCTCGCAAGATCGGTCTCATGAGGCTCGCGGCCAGTCAGTGGTTGGGGCGATAGCGCTCGCCAGCTGTGGACGGACCAGTTTCTTTGCTGATGGCAAAGTTCTGTTGCGCCTGATCCCAAGTGAGCGTGGTGGTATGTCCGGTTTGAGGAAAATCGTTCACGATAATGCTGGCCTCCAAGCCTTTGGTAA
This sequence comes from uncultured Luminiphilus sp., assembly GCA_938091425.1. Taxonomy (GTDB): domain Bacteria; phylum Pseudomonadota; class Gammaproteobacteria; order Pseudomonadales; family Halieaceae; genus Luminiphilus. The sequence goes on from CALKHC010000091.1 coordinate 7,660, forward strand.
AACTTCCTGTACTGAGTTGCGAGGTGCTGAACGTGACGCGCTCGAATTCCACACCATCGGCGCGCATTATGGCAGTGTGCGTGCCAGAATTCAGTAATCCAAAATTGAACAGTAACCCGAAGCCATTGTTGCTGTCGTCGCACACGCTACGGGTGTCTTCGCGCTCGGTGCCATATCCCGCGCTCAGCTGCGTGGCACCATCAATTACGACAGTGATCTCCGTGGCATCGCAGTGCCAGCCCGAGAATAGACTGATGCCGCTCATCACCGCGCCTTCAGCTGGCACCTCCAAAGTGCCCCGGGTTTCGGCGCCCGGGCCGCCGCTGGCGGTCAGCGGATCGGTACCGGCCGTAACCTCGACTCCGTCACTTGCTCCGTCACCATCCGAATCGTAATTAAGTGGATCGGTGCCAACATTTAGTTCGTCAGCATCACTGAGACCATCTCCGTCAGAATCGGCGATTTGTGCATCGGTACCGAGGCTGTTTTCTTCTGCGTCAGATAAGCCATCTCCGTCGCTGTCTTTCGGCGGAGAAGTGCCCGATGGTTCAAAGATTCGTACGTAGTCCACGACCATCCTCTGTGGGAAAGACGTGGTGTCGTCCGGGTAGCCTGGCCAGTTACCACCCACGGCGACGTTGAAAATTAGGAAAAAAGGTTTACGGAAGGGCGCCCGGCTGGCGCTTTCATCAATATTAAATCGGTAGTAGGGGGCATCATTCACCCGCCATTCAATGTATTCAGGGGTTCTCACAATACTGAAAACGTTAAAACTCGCACTGAAGTCATCTCCATAGTAGGCACCGCCAATATAAGTGTGAGAATAAGGCGCGTTAAGACCGCCCACATTCCAGTGCGCGGTGCCGTGAACCGTATCCTCCCGGCCGCTGCCGCCGATCATTTCCATGATGTCGATTTCGCCACTGTAGGGCCAGCCCACTTCACTGAAGTTACTGCCCAATGCCCACAGTGCTGGCCAGATACCTTGCCCCCTTGGCAGTTTGGCTCGGATATCAACTCGGCCGTAGGTGAAGTCCAACAGGCCCTCTGTTTTGATGCGCGATGAGGTGTAGTTCTGGCCACCGTAATTTTCTCTTTTGGCCGTAATGGTCAGGAAACCATCCGCTACGCTGGCGTTATTACTGCGGTAGTACTGCCATTCATTGTTACCCCAGCCTCCTGAACCGGTGCCGATATTGTGATTCCAGTAGCGGGCATCGAGTTGGGTACCCAAGAATTCATCGGACCACACCAGATCAAAGCCATCGTATCTAAGGGGTGAGTCGGGACCACTACTCGCAGCGCTGCTATCGGATGGCGTATCGGGGCCAGCGGCGGCATCGCTGCTCGAGGCAACCCAGCGAACGCGATCGATTTCCAGCGTTATGCCCTGATGGTTGATGGGCCAGAAAACGATGCCCGTATCGACGGCACTCAAATCGAGACCTCCGTCAACCAATCGCGAAATTGCAACTGAGATCGTTTGCCACTCGCTGGTGAGGGTAGTGTTTGTGCGAACGTCGCCCGACGTGCAAGGCCATATGCAGTCAATCTTCATTGCGAGTCGTCCGGCGCCCGAGACGACTCGCGCATCAAACTGAATTGCGCCATTTGAAAATGCGTCAAGATTTTGTGGCGTGCGCGATTTGATGAATAGTCCTGCGACCATGCCGTTGGCTTGCCAAGTTGATTGCAGCACCAAGCCACGTTCGCCCGAATCGTGCCACTGCCAGTCAACAGTGGGACAGGCATCACCCCCATCGTCGAGACAGACGTCGTAGTCGATGGCCTCATCGTAGGCACCGATCTCACCATCCCATGGTGGTTGCGGGGCACCGTCCTGCAATACGATCTCGACACTTGTATTGTTGGAGGCTACCTGAACAGAGAGCAGCGAAAAACCAACGGCTACTGCTCGCAACCACAAGATCGGCGACATGAGGCCAGACCTCATTATTGAAGATGCGTAAGTCACCGCTCCACTGTAACAATTTGTCTTGCTTAGATCGGTTAGCAGGCGCGCAATTTCGCGATTACTGGAGGCAAATTCGAGATGGCGAGGGGATGAGGTTGGCGAGGGGGGCCACAAAGCTCGGGTGTGCTTGTCACCTCTGCAGTGTTCAAGCTTTCGGTGAGCGAGTTGGCCCGTCAACTGACTCGGATGTATGTTGCGTTATCTAGCAATGAATCTCTATGCACCTGAAGAAGCGCAAAAAAAAGCCGGGCTGAGCCCGGCATTATTCTTACAGCGTCATAGGATTAGAAATCCCACTGGAACTCAACACCCGCTGTGCGGTAGTTGCCGGGCGTTACAAATGCACCGCCGAACTCGGGTGCCATAATCACTTCGCCAACATACTCTTCGTCGAACAGGTTGCGAGCAAAACCCGTTACACGCCAACGCTCACCACCAACACTGACTCGAAGGTTGGTGATACCGTAGCCGTCAACCTTGGTCTTTGCGTAGCTGGTCGCCAAACCGCCGAATAGCATTGCGGGCACTTCGTATGGCAGGCCTTCAAAGTCGTAAGACTTCGGCACATCCAGGTCACTGCCCTGAACAACATGATAGAAAACGTCCCCTTGATAGGCGTACTCGATCCGAGCCATCAAATTCAGGTCGCCGAAGTTCTGATCCCAAGTCAAAGCGACATTGGCGGTGAACTCAGGCGCATTGGGGACATCGTTGCCGGCTACGTAGGGCCGCACTGTCATGGCGTCGATTTCGCCGTCGATGGTGCTGTAGCCAGCATCCAAACGAAGGCCATCGGTCATTTGCCAGGAACCACCGACCTCGAAGCCCTGAATAGTTACCTCATCAATGCCTTCGACTGTTCTCAGTAGACCAAACGGGCCGACATAGAATTCGAAGAACTGCATGTCGTCGACTTCAGTATGGTAGGCCGCAGCGTTCAACTGCAGGTTGCCGTCCAACAACGTGGACCGGAAGCCCACTTCAAACGAGCTTGAGGTTTCTTCCTCGTAAATTTCTGGAGGCGCTACAGGTAAGCCATCTGGATTCACGAGGAACAGGCTGATCGTCTCTGTGCCACCCAGATTGTTGAAGCCGCCCGTTTTAAAGCCTACGCCCCAGCTACTAAATAGCGTTGTGCTGTCGGACAGGTCGTAACTCAGGCTAATTTTGGGCTGGATAGCGTCAAATTCCTCGCTTCGATCCGCCACGCGAGCGCTCACGGCACCGTTCGACAAATCGATAAAGGCTGGGTTCCAGGGCGTGCCTCCTAAAGGGGCACCATTAAGAGTACAGCCGCCCTCAAAGAATGCGCCGCAGTAGTTAATGTTGGTCGAAACATACCCATCAGCTGGACTGGGCACCGCGTTGGAAACTTCTCGGTCCTCGATGTCGTAACGCAATGCGAATGACAGCTCCATGCGGTCTGTGATGTCGTAGTTGATGGAACCGAAACCTGACAAAACGGTGGTTTCGAAGTCGTCCAGCACCAATGCATCGGTCAGTTCGTTGACGAAGGAGCGGGGGAGTTGCGCTCGTCCATCATCTTCAAGCTGCGCCACGCCAACTCGCCGGTCGATATTCAGGAAATACATCCCTGCCTGCCAACGGAGGCGCTGATCCGCATCGGACGTCCACTGCAGTTGGAAGCTGATGTCGCGCTGGTTACGCTCCTGATACTGATAGCCATCACAGGTAGTAGGGCTGTAGGGCGGGAAGAACGGCGCGCCGTCTGGAGTGAAGCCTGCGATATTGAAAGTCGGTTGCTGCATCGGGGTCGCATCGCCGAGGATAATTGAGCGATCGGCGGCTGTTTGCTGACAATGACCTAGGCCATTGTAGAAGCCAAAAGCGCCAGAGGTGCCGTCAGCAAGAAAGTACTGATCCTGATCCGAATAGAGCGCCCATGCGGTAAGCGTACCCGAATCGAACTGCTTATCGACTTTAACTGACACCTCGAGAGTGTCTTGCTCATTCTCTGGGTCGACATTCGGGCTGTACACCCACTTAAAATCGTTGACGTCTATAGAGGCCGCAGTTGGATCAACGCCAAAAGCCCCTACGCCTGCGCCGTCCAAAAATCCGACAAAAAATGGGATTTCAAAGGCCGCGTTAAACGCGATCGAAGCCGCGGAAACTTCCGAGTAGCGGATCTTGGTGTCAATCGACAGGGTGTCGGTTGGATCGAATACCAAACGGCCGCTTACCGCGGTCTCCTCGTAGTCGTTCACCACGTCGTCATTGAGATAGACGTTCTCGAGGAAGCCGTCGGTCTTGCGTGACGTGACGGTGAGTCGGCCGGCGACATCACTACCCAAAGAACCTGCAATAGTGGCGGTGCCGTAAACCGTGCCGTACTCCGCCGCACCGACTTTGATACTGCCTTCCATTTCCTGTGTGGGGCGCTTAGTAGACATAATGACTGCGCCCGCGGCAGCAGAGCGGCCATACAATGCGCCTTGCGGCCCTTTAAGCACCTCAATCTGGGCCAGGTCGGGGTATTCCCTGTTAAAGGCCGAGGGGTTGGTATAGAGAATCCCGTCTACGATAAACGCGAAGTTGGTCTCCGCGTCACGCGCACCGTTAATACCACGAATAGCTAACTGACTGTCGCCAACCTCCACCGAGTTCACGAATGTCACGCCTGGGGTCATGTAGACAAAATCTTCGGCGCGCGCTACGCCCATATTCTCAATTTGTCCCTCGGTGAAAGCCGTCACGGTCGCGGGCACGTCCTGAATTGATTCTGCGCGGGCTCGAGCCGTTACCACGACCTCTTCCAGCTGCGCCATGGCCACAGACGGCATGAGCGTTGCGGTAGCTGAGATCGCCGCCGATACCGCAGCGGTCAGGGGGAGTGTCGCCAACGCCTTGTTACGTCGCTTGAGTGGGGTAGAGCTCCTCATGGGTAGCCTCCTTCTTTATAAGCCCGGGAAGGGCTGTGAATCCAGTGTTTACACTAAACGCGAGGCTTCAGATCAGCTTTGAGCCCGCTAAGAATCGCCCGTTGTCCGGACATTACTGTCGATCGACCCCAATATCGCCTCGCGATCGGCTTCGGTCAAGCCCAGTTCAGCAATAATTTTAGCGGTATCGGCGCCCACTTTCGGCAATTGAGTGTCGATTTGGGCGGGTTCATGGCTAAATTTGACCGCCGAGCCGACGTGATCATTGCCCGCATCATCCTGAAACCGCATACCGCGTTCCCTCACATGCTCGGACTGCCAGGCCTCCTTAAGCGTCACCACTGGGCTCCAGCAGATGTCGCGTCCCTCAAACCATGCCTCCCATTCCTCCCTGGACCGGGTTCGAAATGTCTCGCGCAAAAACGCGATCGCCGACCAGTGGCCTTCACCGGCCGGCCCAGTCACCGCTGAAATAAATTCAGGCCGGTCCAACCCTGCGAATAAGGCTTCTACAAACTTGTGCTCGCCACCACCCAGTGCAATGTAGTGTTTGTCTGCGGTCTCATACACATTAAGCATGGCGTTGCCGCCATGCGTGCGCTCCTTAAGCCGCTCTGGGGCCTGCTCGCCACCGAACACGGGCCCAAGAATATTGGGGCTTGCTGCCAAGACCGACTCGAACATGCTGATATCCACAAAGTCGCCGCGCCCGGTTGTGTGGCGACGCAGAAGTGCCATGAGCACTCCCGATAGCGCAAGATGGGAAGACAGCATGTCGGCAATGGGCACGCCAATAATCGCCGGACCTGACTCCCCTTCTGGTGATCGCGTGACATCAAGGATGCCGGCGGCCGCAACGGTGGCGGTATCGTGCGCTGGCTTATCGCGCCACGGCCCTGTTTGACCAAAGGCGGAGATCGAGCAGTACACCAACTTTGGGTTCTCGGCTGAGAGCGTCTCGTAATCAATACCCAGTCGTTTGGCCACCCCGGGGCGAAATGCTTCGACCACAACATCGACCCGCTTCGCTAAGGCGAGCAAGGCCCGCTTGCCCGCTTCGGTTTTGAGATCCAGCGCGATGCTTTCTTTTCCCCGCTGGGTGTTGCGGAACATGACGGTTTCCCCCCCCTGTTGCCACGGGAACGCCTCAGCAGAACGGGTCGGTTCCGGTGCGCGAGGGTTCTCAACTTTGATGACCCGTGCCCCGTGGTCAGCCATCAACTGTGTGGCGGCAGGACCCGGCAGAAACAGCGACAGGTCAAGAACAGTAAGGCCGTCCAGTTTCATGCGGTATCAGGCTTTAGCAGGTCACGCCGTCGTCACTCAGGCCGCTGAGATCCGCCTCAGAGAGCCCTAAGAGATCACCCAGGATTTCGCTGTTGTGTTCGCCGATTTTTGCTCCCGGCCAATCGGTCCGCCCGGGTGTCTCGCTGAGTTTCGGCAGGATGGCCGGTATCTTCAGCGGCTCGCCGTCGATTTCGACGGTTTCAAACATGCCGCGTGCGATGTAGTGGGGGTCGGTCATCATATCCTCGACGCTATAGATGGGCCCAACCGGGACCCGCGCGCCTTCGAGCTTGCTAATAATGTCAGCCGAGGTGTGCTCGCTGCACCACTTGGCGAGCGCCGCATCGATCTTTTGCTCGTGAATGACGCGTCCCTGGTTGTGCTCGAGTTCAGGGTCGTTCGCCATATCTTCGCGGCCGGCCTCGGTCATCAGGCGCTTGAAAATGGAGTCACCGTTGCCGCCAATCACAACGTGTTTGCCGTCCGAGCAGAGATAGGTATTGGTGGGCACGATACCCGTGATGGTGGTGCCTGAAGGTTCCCGCACGACTCCTGCGCCGTCAAATTCGGGGACGATTCCCTCAAGTAAGTTGAAAATAGATTCGTATAAGGCCACATCCACTATTTGGCCTTTACCGCTTTTGTTTCTCTCTATGATGGCAAACGCCACGCCTAAGGCGGCATGGATGGCCGCGACCGTGTCACCTAGAGAGATGTTGGGCCTTACGGGCGCCTTGCCTGGTTCCCCGTTGATATAGCGAAAGCCCCCGTAGCCCTCCGTGACCGATGCATAGCCCGGTTTCTCGGAGAAGGGGCCGCTCTGCCCGTAACCCGAGATTCGTGCGTAGATGATGCCGGGATTTTTCTCTTTCACTTGATCAGGGCCGAGCCCCCAACTCTCCATGGCGCCGGGCCGGAAGTTCTCTATTACCACGTCTGCCCTGGTCAGCAGATCAAAAGCGAGTTCCCTACCGCGCTCCGATTTCAGGTCGAGCGTGACGCTCTTCTTGTTCCGTGCCAGAGAGTGATACCACAGGGACATGCCGTTGCGTACCTCGCGCCATTGGCGAATGGGATCACCTGTTGGGGGTTCTACTTTGATCACTTCGGCGCCAAAGTAACCGAGCACAGTGCCCGCAAAAGGACCGGCCAAGAGTTGCCCTAGCTCGATGACCCGCAGGCCCTCCAGAGGTCGCGATTGAGACATGTTTTGCTCCTGAGATGAATTTGTTGCTCAATGGCTAAATAGTACGGACATTCGAATCTAATGGGAACGCAAGGACTCACCATCGCTTTGGTATAGCCGGGTAAGTCTTATTGATTTCCCTCAAGGAGCAATGATGAAAAAGAGCCAATCCGCTTGGGTGTTTTTGGGAGCCATCTGGAGTCACTTTGCGCTCGCAGAGGCTGACTGGGTGTTGCGTGGCGGTGTGATCTACTCAATGGATGATACGGCCTCACATTACTCGGCGATGGCCTTTACAGGGAACCGGTTGACCTGGCTGGGCGAAAGTGAGGCGGCAGCTGCACAGATTGGCCCGGAGACACAGATCATTGAGCTTGATGGTCGAACGGTACTGCCCGGTTTTATCGACACCCACATCCACAGCATGGATACCCTGCCCTTGGTGAACGGTGTCAAGCTCAGTCCGTACCAAAGCGCCGAAGAAGTATTGGCTAGTATCGCAGAGCATGCGCGAACGCATCCTTACCAAAATCCGCTGATTGGATCTGGATTCTTGGCGCCAGCGTTCGGCGTCGAGGGTCCGACCGCTGCGCAGCTCGACACCGTGGTGTCCGATCGTCCCGCGCTCATCATCGATGAAGGAGGCCACACCGGTTGGGCCAATACGCTTGCCCTTGAAGCAGCGGGCATTTCCGGGGATACCCCCGATCCGGTGCCCGGTGCTCACTATTTTCAGCGAGATGCGGATGGCAATCCGACTGGCTGGTTGGTTGAGGGGGCGGCGATCGACCCGGTGAGCGAGGCGCTCGGTGTGATCAGCGAGGAGGCGATGGCCCTCGCCGCACCCGGATTTTTCAAGGAAATGTCGGCGGTGGGACTGACTGCTGCTTTCGATGCGGGCATGATCGATACCGGTGAATTGGGGCGTCGTCTTGCACTCAAAATGGTGGAGGCCGGGGAGTTTCCAGTTCGCATGGTGGCCTCGCTCTATATCAATCAGCCCGAGCAATTGCCGACCGCTTTGGCAAAGCTCGCGGAACTGAACGCGCGCTACCACCACGCGCTTTTCAACGTGTCGACGTTGAAGCTGTCATTGGACGGTACCGTTGAGGCCAAGACGGCTGTCATGCTTGAGCCCTACGTCTTGCCAGAAGGCCATGAGGCCCAACCGCTGCTCCCTAACCCAGCGATGTTTGATGCTGTGGCCGCGGCGCATCAAGCCAACGTAGACCTGCACCTTCATGCTATTGGCGACGGTGCGGTGCGCTCAGCGCTGGATGCGATTGAGCGCGCCAAAACAATGCACCCCGACAGCGAGTCGCGCACGACTATCTGCCACATAGAGATTGTCAGTGCGGATGACGTGAGCCGCTTTGCCGAGCTGGGAGCTGTGGCCCAAACCACGCCGACCTGGTTTTACTTCGATGATCTTGCGCTCCGATATTTGGGAGTAGGGCGCTTTAATCAGATGTATCCACTGGCCTCGATTCTCAGGCACGGCGGCAAGGTCACGCTGGGTAGCGACTACCCGGTCAGCTGGATAGGTAAAGATGCACTGAACCCCCTGTTCAACATTGAAATGGCAGTGACCCGGCAGCTGGCGGGCAACCCGGAAGTGCCTGTTCAGTCCAGGGTCAGCGAGCGGCTCAGCGTGGACCAAGCGATTCGTGCGCATACCTCCGATGCCGCCTGGCAATTGCGACTGGAAGATCAGATTGGCAGGTTGGAGGTGGGTAAGCTGGCGGATGTTGTGGTGCTTGACAGAGACCCCTATGCCAGCGATCCCTATGCCATTCACACGATCAAGGTTGACTACACGTTTTCGGATGGGCGTTTGGTATACCGCCGCCCATAGCCAGAAAGCTGGCCAAAGTGGCATGCACACTCGGTATTGTGCTCTAAATAAGAATCGTTCTTGTTTTTGTTGCAACTGAGAATAATTCGCATTACTATTCGCATTCCATAGTCATGCGAGCACGCTTTGATGTCTTGTTTGCCGTCTCGACCACCGCTACGAACCGCCATCGCCTTGGCCGTTTGTGGGTGGGCGTTGCCCGCGCTGGCGTCCACAGCCAGCGAGTTGACTGCAACACAGCAGGCGGCCAGGCCACTTGAGGAGGTCACCATTATCGGTGATCGGCAGGCTTCTCGTGAAATTGCCGGTTCCGGCGCGCTGATCGACTCGCTCCAAATCCGTGACGAGTTGGCCACAGATATTAATCAACTCCTAAAGACAGTACCTGGCACTTATATTCGGGAAGAAGATGGTTACGGGCTGCGACCTAATATCGGCATTCGCGGTGCGACTGCAGAGCGGTCAGCAAAAATTACGTTGATGGAAGACGGTGTCCTCATTGCGCCGGCGCCTTACGCCGCACCAGAGGCCTACTACTTTCCGACACTGGCGCGAATGCAGGCGGTAGAGGTCCTCAAAGGCGCTTCTCAGTTACGTTACGGCCCGCAAACGACGGGTGGTGTCGTCAATCTGGTCTCGACGCCACAACCCGAGGAGTCAGGCGGGCGACTGCAGTTTGTCTACGGCCAGGACCACCAGACGGACATGCTGGCCAGTTACGGCGCCCAGGTGGGCGCATTCGGATTCAATGTAGAGACCGCCCAGCGCTATAACGAGGGCTTCAAGTCGATCGATCGGTCCGATCAGGACACTGGTTATCAGATCGAAGACTACGTCGCAAAATTATCTTGGCAAGGTGAGCAGCACGCGCTCAAATTGAAGGCGCAGTACTCGGACGAGACTTCGGAGGAGACCTACCTTGGTCTCACCGACCGCGATTTTGCAGAGGACCCGGACCGTCGCTACGGCATTTCATCACCGGATCAAATGAGCAACGAGCACAAGGCGCTCTCTGTGACCTGGGATTGGCAGCTTGGAGCCGAACTCGCGTTGGCCACCACCGTATACCGCAACGAATTTCATCGTGATTGGTTCAAGTTGTCCAAGGGTGGTGATCTGGTGGCGGCTGCCAACGACGGGGATAGGCAAGCGCAGGCAGTGCTCGATGGTGAGCAGGATGCGTTCGGACTGTCCTATAAGCACAACAACCGACGATATGTATCAGAGGGTATTCAGACCAATTTGGATTGGGATTGGCGTGAGCACTCGTTTGCCCTGGGTGCGCGCTATCACGATGACGAGGTCGATCGATTCCAGCCGACTGAGCGCTATGACCAAATCAACGGGGAACTCATTGCCACTGGCGTGATTGAACCCAACGCCAGCAATAACCGGGTGCAGACGGCTGAAGCGCTATCATTTTGGGTGACCGATGCCTGGCAGATTACTGACGCGGTGCGACTGGATGTGGCGTTGCGGCATGAGCGTGTGAAAACCCAGGAAATCCGCTTCGACGATGTGGGCCGGGAGAACATCGCATCGACCCGTCATAACGATCTCTCAATCTGGTTGCCCGGAGTCGCCGCTTTTTATGAGATCAATGATGATTGGTCTTTACTCGCTGGTATCCATCGCGGGTTCTCGCCGCTAGGTGGCAGCGCAAAAGAGTGGGAAAAACCTGAAACCAGCATCAACTACGAGTTCGGTGCGCGGTACGACGGTCCGGTTTTTGTGGAAGTGATTGGTTTCTATAGTGACTTCTCTAACAAGGGCGAAAGTTGCTCTAATGCTTACCCTTGCTCCAATGGTGCGACCAGCGGCACCTTTATCACGGGTGAAGCGGTAGTTGCAGGTATCGAGGTGCAAATGGGCCACGTGTTTGAAACGGGGCAGATCACCTGGCCGCTGTCCCTCGCCTATACCCACTCCAAAGCGGAAGCGCGCAGCGATGAACTCGACAGCGGCGTGCTGGATGGCGACACCCTTGCATCGGTTCCGGAGAATAGCCTGAGCCTCCGGCTGGGCGCGCAGGTAGGGAATCGATGGGATAGCTACGCTGTGGTGAAATACATTGACGATATGTGTGTCGAGATCGGCTGCAATCGCGAGACCTCTAGCTTCTCAGAGACAGAGAGCTTCTTTGTTGTTGATGTGGGCACCCGCTATGCGGTGACCGACGCTATCTCTGCCTTTGTTAAAATCGAAAATGCCTTCGACAAGCGCGCGATAGTCTCTCGACAGCCCGATGGCGCGCGCCCCAACAAGCCGCTGACCGCGATGCTGGGAGTGGAGTGGGTTTTTTAATCGCCCGACAAGGCATAGCAAGTGGCTGTTTCTGCGTCTACCGGCGGTTTATCTCGTTCTGATCACCCGAAGCGGGTCACCCGTGAAGCAATGATGTCTTATTGCTACCTTCGGTATGACACTCCAGTGAGCACTAAGGCCGCTTTACCGTCTGGTGTATCGAGCTGAACTTCTGTGTCAATTTCTTTTCCCAGCAGTGCGCGACCAAGCGGTGAGTCACAGGATATTTTCCCCTGACTGAGGTCAAATTCGTCGGGACCGACGATCCGCCACACTTGCTCTTGACCTGCCTCGTCCTCAAGCGTGACCCAGGCGCCGAACCATGCCTTATTGCGGTCACCCAAGGGGCCCTCAACGACTTGCAGTACATCCAAACGCTTGCGCAAAAACCGCACTCGCGAGTCGATTTCCCGTAGCCGTTTCTTACCGTAAATGTAGTCACCATTTTCTGAGCGGTCCCCGTTGGCCGCTGCGGCGGAAACGGCTTTGGTGACCTCGGGACGTTCGACTTTCCATAGTTCATGGAGTTCTGCGCGCAGCGCCTTCTCACCTTCGGAAGTGATATAGGGTGAGCCCGCAGGGCGGGGTGGTCGATAGCGGCCCATGCGCAGAGTGTAGGGCCGCCGTCGCTGTGTGGGAATGCCTGAGGCGGCTAGTCGGGTTGTATGGCGGATGACAAGAAGCGCGGCGCCTCGGTTGATGCCGGAACACAGCGCGCTGCTGGTGTACTAAGATCAGCACGCGACGCAGCTATTGCGATATGACTTTGGGGCCACTCAAGGATGTAATCACAGTGTTGATCAGGACTTAGGATGACAATCACGACCAGACAATTGATGCCATGTAGGCATCACTGGGTCCGGAGGGTATGTGCCAGCGTATTAACATTGACTGGCTGCTGGGCCGGCCTCGTGGGGGCAGAGTCATGCACCGCGCTTCAGGGCAACGCGACTCAGGGGGGCATACTGTGGGGGCAGACACTACCCACAGCACAGGTCAGATTTGCTGATATTGCGGTCCCGGTGTTACCTGATGGGGCGTTCCTGCTGGGTCTTGGGCGCGACATGCCGGCTAAGAATATGCTGACGATTACCACCGGCGATGTTTGCGAGCAGGAAGTGGCGGTGGTGCCGCGACAGTATCGATTGCAGACGATTACCGGAGTGCCTCAGCAAACGGTGACGCCCAGTGAGGAGCATCTTGAGCGGATCCGCGCAGAACGGGCCAAAGTTGGTTCCGCTAAAGCAAAACGACTGCCGCGCGATGATGGCCTTCGTGCTGTCCGCGGCGGATTCATCTGGCCAGTGACAGGTCGGATAAGTGGTGTCTACGGCAGCCAGCGTATCTACAACGGCACGCCGGGGACGCCTCATTACGGGTTGGACGTTGCGCGACCGACTGGCACGCCGGTCACTGCGCCGGCTGCCGGCGAGGTCACCCTCGCCGAGCCTGATTTGTTTTACTCTGGCGGTACGGTAATCCTAGACCACGGTTATGGGCTCTCGTCCTCATTCCTCCATTTGAGTGAGGTGTTTGTTGCGGTCGGCGATCAACTCGCGCCCGGTGATCTGATTGGCGCCATCGGTGCGACGGGCAGGGCGACCGGTCCCCATCTCGACTGGCGTATGAGCTGGTTCAACCAGCGCATTGATCCTCAACTGTTGGTCCCGCCAATGCCAGAGTAAGCATCGCTCTGGCAACGGGTATTCATTCCTGCGTCGTATGGGACGGTGCTCTCGGAGTAACAAGGCCGTATACTTTGGCTTTTGAATGGCAGGACTAACCCGTGCTCGACCCCAAGTTGCTGAACATCCTGGTCTGCCCCGTCAGTAAGGCTCCTCTGGTCTATAACGAGGAAACACAGGAGCTCTTGTGTAAGGCGAGTGGCCTCGCCTATCCGGTTCGGGACGGTATCCCTGTGATGCTGGAGGAAGAGGCCCGCGCCCTGACCACCGACGAGAAGCTGGACTGAGCACGGCGCCATGGAAGACACCATATTTGGCAAGATCAGCCGGGGTGACATCCCCACTGAGTTTCTCTATGAGGACGACCAGTGCGTGGTGATCCGGGACATCCACCCACAGGCGCCCACCCATGTATTGATCATTCCACGCAAGCCCATCCCCCGATTGGTGGACGCAGGTGCTGACGATCAGGCGCTACTAGGTCACTTGTTGCTGGTGGCGGGTAGAGTTGCCGAGGATCTCGGCGTCGGGGATGCCTTCCGATTGGTGATCAATAACGGTGAGGGAGGAGGCCAAACGGTCTTTCACCTTCATCTCCATATTCTGGCCGGGCGCGAGATGACTGAGGGCCAGCTGACCGCTGGTCTAAACTGATCAGCGGCCGCCGCCTCTAACCTCCACCCAAGCAAGAGAAGTCTCCATGAACACCGCTGAAATCCGCGAAGCATTTCTCAGTTATTTTGAGGCGCAGGGGCACACGCGAGTGGATTCCAGCTCATTGGTGCCAGCGGATGACCCCACGTTGTTGTTTACCAATGCCGGAATGAACCAGTTCAAGGAGACCTTTTTGGGTCTGGAGCAGCGACCTTATCAAAGGGCAGTGACGGCCCAGAAATGCGTGAGAGCCGGCGGTAAACACAACGACCTCGAGAACGTGGGGTACACGGCCCGGCACCATACTTTTTTCGAGATGCTGGGCAATTTCAGCTTTGGCGACTACTTCAAGCGCGAGGCGATTCAATTTGCCTGGCAGTTTTTGACTGAGACGCTGCAGTTGCCACCCGAGCGGCTATGGATCACGGTGCATATCAGTGATGACGAAGCGGCTCAGATCTGGGTAGACGAGATCGGAGTCGATCCTGCACGGCTTTCCCGCCTCGATGAGGACAATTTCTGGCAGATGGGTGATACCGGTCCCTGTGGCCCGTGCTCAGAAGTCTTTTTCGATCATGGCCCGAACGTACCGGGCGGACCTCCGGGTAGCAAAGATGATGACCTCGATCGTTATATCGAGATCTGGAATCTGGTGTTCATGCAGTACAACCGGGACGCTCAGGGAGAACTGCACCCGCTTCCCGCCCCTTCCGTTGATACCGGGATGGGTTTGGAGCGCATCGCAGCGGTGTTGCAGCACGTGCACTCGAATTACGAAATCGATCTGTTCACCGCACTGATCAGCGCAGTCGCACAACAGTTGGGTGCGAGCGATACCGAGGACAAGTCGCTGCGAGTGATCTCGGATCACCTCCGCTCAACGTCGTTCCTGATTGCGGACGGCGTCACACCGGGCAATGAGGGCCGGGGTTATGTGCTCAGGCGCATCATCCGTCGCGCGATTCGACACGGCAACAAATTGGGCGCCAAGGAGCCCTTTTTTGCCGAGCTGGTCCCCGCACTGGTGGCTCAAATGGGAGAGGCTTATCCACAGCTCGTCACCCAGCAGTTGGCGATCACATCGGCGCTAGAGGGCGAGGAAGAGCAATTTGCGCGGACACTCGACAATGGCATGGCCATCCTTGAGGAGGCACTGGAGCAGATTGCTGACAAGACCATCCCCGGCGATGTGATCTTCAAGCTTTACGACACTTACGGATTTCCCGTTGATCTGACGAATGACATTGCCCGCGAGCGAGGGTTGAGTCTGGATGTTGGGGGGTACGAGGCGGCGATGGCTTCGCAGCGGCAGCGATCTCAAGATCATGCAGGGTTCAAGGTGGATTACAGCCAAAGCCTCAGCCTTGAGGGCGAGACAGACTTTCTGGGTTACGAGACGGATCAAGCTGAGAGCACTGTGCTGGCGATTTTAGTCGAGGGTGTTGAGCAGGAGACCCTGGAGTCTGATCAGTCAGGCGTCGTGGTTCTAGATCGCACACCTTTTTATGGAGAGAGTGGTGGACAGGTGGGTGACTGTGGGCGCCTCACTTTTGCTGATGGGTCGGCGGATGTCACCGACACGACTAAGGCACAGGGGCACCACCTGCATCACGTAACCGTAACATCGGGTTCAATCAAGGTGGGCGACACGGTTGATAGCCAGATCGATGCCACGCTGCGCAACAGGACACGTCTTAATCACTCTGCGACGCACCTGCTCCACGAGGCGTTGCGTCGGCAATTGGGAGACCACATTCTGCAGAAAGGCTCGCTCGTGGACTCGCAGCGCCTGCGATTTGATTTCTCACACGGTGAGCCGGTGTCAGCAGAGATCCTCGCCAGTATCACTAACATGGTGAACGACCAGGTGCGCGCGAACGCCGAAGTGTCGACCGAGCTGATGAACATGGATGACGCCATCGCCGCGGGCGCCATGGCGCTCTTTGGCGAAAAGTATGGCGCCGAAGTCAGGGTGCTGACGATGGGCGCTGATCGCTTCTCGGTGGAGCTCTGTGGCGGCACTCATGTGTCGCGTACCGGCGATATTGGTCTTTTCTGGATCACGGGTGAAGCAGGTGTGGCCAGCGGTGTGCGGCGTATTGAGGCGGTAACGGGTGAGGCCGCGCTGGCTCATGTGGCGACAATGTCGCAAGCGATGCAATCGGTGTGCGGTGCGCTCAAGGCCACTCCAGAGACGGCCTCTGGCAAAGTCGAGGCACTGCGGTCGGAG
>CALKHC010000092.1 GCA_938091425.1 uncultured Luminiphilus sp.
CGGCGTCTGCCGGGCTTTTGCGGTTGCGCGTTGTATTACGCGAGAAGCGTTATCAGAACTTGAAGGTTCCGCGAACGCCAAATACCGCACCCTCATCCATATAGAAGGTGTGGCTACCCGCCAGAACTGGCGTGTCGAAGCTCTGCTGCAAGGCCGCCTCGTCGGTGATATTCCGACCGTAAGCCATGATTTCCCATCTTTCGGCGCTGACACCGATACGTGCATTGACCTTGGTGTAGGAATCAATCACGTCATAGGGGTCTGCATCACCGGCGGAGTCAAACTCGCTACGGTAGTTCAAGTCAACGCCGCCGAACCACTCAAGGTTACCCATGGGGAATCGAACATCGATGAAGGCGTTACCGCTCCACTCAGAGGCATACAACGTGCGGTTGCCGGTCAGGTCGTTACTGGTTGCGCCCGCTGGCGTACCACAAGCGGGGTCAGCATCCAAAGCGATCGCATCACAAGGACCATCTCTAAAGTCGCCATAGGTTGCATCCAAATAAGCGGCATTCACACCCACACGAATCGCGTCGGTCATCTGGAACAACCAGTCGACCTCGACACCTTCGACTTCAGACGACGCAGCGTTCTTCACCGAGAAGCCGACGCCTTTAAAGATGGTGGTCTGGAGGTTGTCATACTCTGAGTAAAACGCGGCCCAGTTCAGGCGCATACGGCCATCCATGAACTCATGCTTACCACCGATCTCAATCGACTCCACAGACTCGTCGTCAAACTCGAAGTCCTCGTTCGGGACAGTCGAGACGAAGCTGTTGGCCTGGAAGCCATTGTCGACGACGGGCGGGATGGGTGGCACACCTACCGGGATATTGCCAGGGTTGCCATCATCCGCGGCACTGAAACCGCCAGACTTAAAGCCCTCTGAGTAGGTCACGTAAAGCATGGTGTTATCGCTGACGTCCCACTGCAGATTCACCGAGGGTGAAAAGTCATCGGTTTTGCGGCTACCCGTCCAGTACTTGTTGTAAGTATTAAAGCTGGATGCCTGTACCACTGCGAGCCAGTTGTTATAGGCCGCACACTGACCCATGACTCCACCTTCGAGGTTACCTGTCATGCCACAGAGGCTATCGCCCAGCTTCTGGTCACTGACGGCGTCCTTCTCTTCCTCGGTGTAGCGCACACCGACCGTCAGACGCAACGCGTCAGTCAGGTCATAGGTACCTTGCGCAAACAACGCCCAGGAATCGGTTTCCTGATTAAACGCGTGGTTACGCGTTACCTGGTTAGGCGTGTAGACACCGTAGCCGGGTATGCCGTTGAGCGGGCTATCCGCCGTCAGCGCCGTGATCAGGTTCTGGGGCATGGCCGCAGCAGCTTCCGGAGGCAAACCGTTGGCAAGCGCAAGAAATGATGGGAACAGGCCGTCAAAGTTGGTGTCGATCACCACCTGACCCTGCATGTCGAGCTCGTTCTGGTCGATATAACCACCCAACGTGTAAGTGAAGCGGTCACCGATATCGGCCGCCCAGCGGATTTCCTGACTAAACTGCTCGAAGTCGTGAACATCTGAACGGTCGATAAACTGCAGCGGCAACCAGTCCACGTCCACGTCATCGAAATACTCATAGCCCGCAAAGCCGGTGACCGAGGTCAACGTACCGCCACCCAGTTCCCAGGTCAGGGTCAATGAGAAGTTCTCAATTTCGTCTTCACTGTTCTCGGGCTTAAGGCCAATGCCGAAGCCGTCGTCTTTGCTGCGACCGTAGTTGTTGTCTTTGTAGGTGGTGAATTCCTTACCTGCAATCGCTGGGAAATCGGGGAAGAAGACATCCATGATGTTATAAGCGGTGTCAGCAAAGGCACTGCGATTCGGCACCTGTGCGTTCCGCTCTGCAGGGCTCAGGTAGCGCCAGGTTGCACTGGCCGCACCGTCACGGTCACGTTCCATGTAGGTGTACTTAAAGTTCGCAGAGAAGGTGTCGCTGGGTTCCCACAGCAATGTGAGGCGGCCACCAAACTCTTCAAGCGCGCCCTCATCCTGCTCGAGAAAGGCGTTATAAACGTAACCATCGGTTTCCCGGCTGCGGAGCGCAACACGCGCGGCAAAGGTCTCGCCGCCACCCTGAATGAAGCCCTCTGCGATGCTGCCGCCGTTCTCCTCAATGGAGACGTTGATTTCACCCGAGGCACCCTCACCGATAACGGGCGAGGCACTGGTGATGTTGATGGCGCCCGCCACGGTGTTCTTACCGAACAACGTGCCCTGAGGTCCTCGCAGCACCTCCACACGTTCAATATCCAGCAGCGCAGAGCGGTACTGACGGCCTCGACCGAGGTAAACGCCATCGAGATACATACCCACTGATTGCTCAAAGCCACGGTTATTACCCGATCCAATACCGCGCATGTAGATGTTGGTATTCACCGGTGCATCGGCGATGTGCAAGCTGGGTACGAAATCAGCCAGCGCGGCAAAGTTCAGAATGGTGTTGTCCTGAATCTTTTCGCCGCTCACCGTACTGATCGAAATCGGTACATCCTGCAGGCTCTCAGCGCGCTTTTGCGCCGTCACAATGACTTCTTCCAGCTGCGCGTGCGCTGTCAAACTGATGGGCAGACAGGCAGCAGCAACGAATTGATACAACTTATTGCGTGATCGCTTCATAGGTCGTGGTTCTCTCATGGATTGTTGTCGTGTTAACACTG
>CALKHC010000093.1 GCA_938091425.1 uncultured Luminiphilus sp.
TTCTCTCTATCAAACAGCACCCATGACGTCACCCCATCAAGATCCGGCGGCTATTGAGGGGGCCGGGGCCGTCACTGCCTCAGTGATGCCGTCTGGACTGACCATGTCGGCAGCTGCTAGCCCCCGGCAAGCCACGATGGCCGCGCGTGCGGCGCTGGACGCCGACTACCTGCTTCAGTGGCAAGCCGACATCGAGCGTTTTGGCAACGCCTACTACCGGGGCCTCGCACTGCGCCATGGTGATGGCGATGTGCGACTCAAGGTGAGCGTCCGCAGTGATGGCTCTTTGCAGCAAATTGATTTATTAGAAAGTTCAGGATCCGCAGCGCTGGACCGGGCGGCCGTCGACACCGTCGAGAAACTCGCGCCATTTGCACCCTTTCCAAAGGCATTGGCGAGCAAGAATGAGCAGCTCGACATTGTCCGCACGTGGCAGTTTCGGCGCTGACGGAGAGCCCACCATGCCAGACCAGCAAACGCACCTCCGTCAATCACCCGCATCGCTGCGGGATCACTTCCTCTTAGCTACACCTGTGATCGGTAGCGGCTTTTTTAATCGCTCCCTCACCTATCTTTGCCACCATGACGAACAGGGCGCCATGGGTATTGTCGTGAATCACTGTCTGGATATTGGGCTGGGCGAAATGTTGACCCACCTTGATATTGAGATCTCTTCAGCGTGTCCAGACGCGTCGATTCTGGCCGGCGGGCCGGTGGCCACCGATCACGGCTTCGTTTTGCATCGCGGCGACCCACACTGGGAGGGAAGCCAACCCGTGACGGATGAAATGAGCCTCACAGGATCACGGGATATTCTCTGTGCCATCGCCGCCGGCGAGGGGCCCGAAGATTATCTGGTGGCGCTGGGCTATGCCGGCTGGTCGGCAGGCCAGCTCGAGGCCGAAGTAGCGGATAACAGTTGGCTCACCGTGCAAGCGGACCTCGATATTCTGTTTCGGCGTGCCGCAGAGGATCGTCTGGCCGCGGCGGGACGACAGCTGGGGATCGACGTCGATCTGTTAAGTGCTGAAGCGGGGCATGCCTGACTGTGGCCACACCTGAAACCGTTTTAGCGATTGACTACGGCCTGCGCAACATGGGGGTGGCGGTGGGCAACACCTTGTCGCGAACCGCACAACCGCTGACCATTATCAACGCACGAGACGGCGTGCCAAACTGGGATGCCCTGACCAAGTTGATTGAGGAATGGCAACCACACCGAGTGGTCGTCGGTCATCCCCTCAACATGGATGGCTCAGAGAGCGAAATCAGTAAAAAGGTGATGAAGTTCGCTCGTCAGATAGAGGGTCGATATCAGACCGCCGTGACGCTGGTCGACGAGCGGCTCTCCAGCCGTGAAGCGAAGGCCGCCGCGTTGTCTGCCGGCCACCACGGCGATTTCGCGGCCAAGCCAATCGATGATCAGGCCGCAGCCATCATCCTCGCCACCTGGCTCAACGAGCAGTGATACTCAGGAAGTAATGCTGTCGGGCTGTCGCGCTTTTTCGCGAGCTGCCTCCACTGTGATGATGCGCTTCTCGACCAAACCTTGCAGGCACTGATCCATTGTTTGCATGCCGATGGCCTGACCTGTCTGAATGGCTGAGTACATCTGCGCCACCTTGTCTTCGCGAATCAGATTTCGTATTGCCGACGTGCCGCGCATGATTTCGTGCGCCGCGACCCGCCCGCCACTTTTTTTCTTGAGCAGAGTCTGTGAAATGACAGCCTGCAGAGACTCCGACAGCATTGAGCGCACCATGGCTTTCTCAGCCGCGGGAAAGACGTCAATCACGCGGTCAATAGTCTTGGCTGCCGATGTCGTGTGCAGGGTGCCAAACACCAAGTGACCTGTCTCCGCCGCCGTCAGTGCCAAGCGGATCGTTTCAAGATCACGCATCTCTCCCACCAAAATGATGTCCGGGTCTTCCCGTAGCGCTGAACGCAGCGCCTCCGAAAACCCCAACGTATCGCGGTGGACCTCACGCTGATTCACGAGGCAACGCTTGCTCTCGTGCACGAACTCAATTGGGTCTTCAATGGTGAGGATGTGGTCATAGCGGTTATCATTAATAAAATCGATCATCGCAGCGAGCGTGGTCGACTTACCTGAGCCAGTGGGCCCGGTCACCAGCACCAGGCCTCTGGGTATCATGGAGATGTCGCGGAATACCTGTCCCATACCGAGGGTATCCATCGACAGTACCTCCGAGGGGATCGTTCTGAAGACCGCGCCCGCGCCGCGATTTTGGTTGAAGGCGTTGACGCGAAAGCGCGCGACACCCGGCACCTCGAAAGAAAAGTCCGTCTCCAAGAATTCTTCAAAATCCTTGCGCTGACGGTCGTTCATGATGTCGTAGACTAGCGCCTGAACTTCGGCATGATCTTGCGCGGGCACATTGACGCGGCGGACATCGCCGTCCACACGGATCATCGGCGGTAGGCCTGCCGAGAGGTGGAGGTCTGAAGCGCCCTGCTGAACGCTGAAAGCGAGTAATTCAGTGATATCCATGTCACATTCTCCGCCAGTGTCGGGCTAGCACATAGCGAATCAACTTCCTTATGATGCCACCATGATGCCGACTGAACTTGAGCGCAATATATCAGAAGTCGACCGCCGTATTCGGGCGGCCGAGCAAGCGTCGGGGCGCGCTACAGGAGCGGTTTCGCTGCTGGCAGTCAGTAAAACCAAGCCCTCCGAGCTGGTCCGAGAGGCCCATCGGCTCGGTTTGTCTGCGTTTGGTGAAAATTACGCACAGGAAATGGCCGAAAAAGCAGCCGCGCTCGCCGACCTACCGCTGTGCTGGCACTTTATCGGCCCAATCCAGAGCAACAAAACCGCTTTGATCGCCGAGGTCAGTGACTGGGTGCACGGTATCGACCGACTAAAAGTGGCCCGCCGACTCAGTGAACAACGCCCGGACCACAAAGAGCCGCTGAATGTGTTGGTGCAGGTCAACACCTCTAACGAGGACAGCAAATCCGGTGTGATGCCGGAAGCGGCGCCTGAACTGATGGCGTCCATCAACGAACTCCCGGGTCTGAGGCTTCGTGGATTGATGACGATCCCTGCACCGGCCAACAGCCAAGCTGCGCAGCGTGAGCCCTTTCGCCAGTTACGAGAATTGATGCTTCGCCTGTCTGACGCAGTGCCTCAACTCGACACCCTTTCGATGGGTATGTCGGGAGATCTGGAGGCAGCTGTCACTGAGGGTGCGACCATCGTTCGTGTCGGCACAGATATTTTTGGGGCGCGGTATAATCAAGCTCGTTTGTGACGGATACCCGCCATCCCATGTCATCTGAAGTGGCACCTGTTATCGCGTTTCTCGGCGCGGGCAATATGGCCAGCGCCATGATCAGCGGCTTGATCGCCGAAGGAACTTCTCCAAGCCAACTCCGGGCCAGTGACCCCAGCGAGGCCGCGTTGTCGCGCCTGGAAGCCATGGGTCTGTCGCACCTCAGCACTTCACCTAGCGAACTGTTCGAGGATGCAGACTTGGTGGTGGCAGCGGTCAAACCTCAAGTCATCCCCGCCGCGCTGGCCGCTGTCGCAGAGCAGCTGGGTCCCGGGACCGCACTCCTTTCTATTGCGGCGGGTATCCCAATCAGCTCGCTACAGTCTCAGGTGGGCGATGACGTCGCGATCATCCGCTGTATGCCGAACACGCCCGCAATGATTGGCCTAGGCGCGAGCGCACTCTATGCATCCGACTCGGTCAGCGCTGCCCACCGGGAACTCGCTGAACAGGTCACCAACGCCGCGGGCAAAACGGTTTGGGTGAGCAGCGAGGGCCTACTTGATGCGGTCACTGCCGTGTCGGGTAGCGGCCCCGCCTACTTTTTTGCACTGATTGAAGCGATTGCCAAGACCGGTGTGGAATTGGGACTGGAAGAGGAGGTCGCAATGGCGCTGACGGTGCAAACCGCGTTGGGCGCTGCATCATTAGCAGCTCAGGCCGCCGAGCCGGTTGCCACCTTGCGTGAAAACGTGACCAGCCCTGGGGGTACCACTGAGCAGGCGCTGCAATCACTTCAGGCCCACGATTTTGATGCCGTGGTCGCGGAGGCTGTGCGGCAATGCGCTGCGCGCGCTAAAGCCTTGGGAGAGGAGTTCGGCTGATGAGTGCCGGTACGGAAATATCGCTGTATCTGATTCGCAATCTGGGCACACTGTTGCTGTTCGTGATCATACTGCGGGGGGTCCTTCACGCCTCAAGGGTGAACTTCTACAATCCCCTGTCGCAACTGATTGTGAAACTGACCAACCCGCTGCTAACGCCACTGCGCAAGGCGCTGCCGGCCGCAGGCCGAATTGACTGGGCAGTATGGGTCCTGGCTGTGCTCTTGCAGTCTCTGATCCTGGTGGGCATCGCCTGGTTAGCGGGCGAGCGCTGGGCGCTACCTGGTTTCGCAACGGTGCTGATTTGGGGCGGTATCGGCGTCATCGCCCTGCTGGTCAATCTCTACTTTTTCATTCTAATCGCCATGATCATTGTCAGTTGGATCGCGCCCGGAAGCCGCCATCCTGCCATCGAGTTGATCTGGCAGATCTCCGAACCCGTCATGGCGCCCTTCCGCTCACTGCTGCCCAACATGGGCGGCATCGACTTCTCGCCCATCCTGGTATTCATCGGCATCAACGTCTTGCAAATCGGTCTCCGGCACGCCGCAATGACCGTGGGCCTGCCTCCGGGTCTGGTTTTCGGGCTATAACATGAGCGAGGCGATCCCCGCAGATAGTGTCGGTTTGGTGACGCCGCAGATCGCCAGATGCAACACGCCCTTTACTTTCACCAACGGTGCCGCACTCGGCAGTCATGAATTGGT
>CALKHC010000094.1 GCA_938091425.1 uncultured Luminiphilus sp.
TTCGAGGTATTTCCTACCGTCGAGGTCAGCCCAATCGACGATTTATCCATTGAGAAACCGATTGCCGAAGTCACCGACGCAGATATCGATGAGATCGTAGAGGTATTTCGCAAGCAACAGGGAAAATTGATCACCGCTGAGCGCGCTGCGGTAGAGGGTGACACTGTAGTGATTGATTTTGAGGGTTTTCGTGAAGGAGAGCCTTTTGAGGGTGGTTCGGGTGAAGGCACCTCACTGGAGTTAGGCTCCGGCCGCATGATTCCCGGATTCGAAGACGGCCTGATCGGCGCGAGCGCGGGCGAAGAAAAAGTCTTGCAACTGACCTTCCCGGAGGACTATCAGAAAGAAGATCTTGCGGGTGCTGACGTGGAATTCAAGGTTCAGGTCACGGAAGTGCAGGAGTTGGAGTTGGCGCCGGTGAATGAGGCGCTGTTTGCTCAGTACGGCTTGGAAGACGGCACCGAATCTGACTTTCGGGCCGAAGTGAAGCAAAACATGGAGCGCGAGTTGCGCAACGCCATAGAGGCGTCAGTGAAGACGCAGGTGATGGATGCCATTGTGGCCGCTCATGGTGAGCTAGAGCTACCGGCATCATTGATCGCCCAGGAAGTGAGTGCCATGCGGCAACAAATGTTTCAGCAGTTTGGCGGCGCAGCGCCGCAGGGCATGGACCTGGCGTCAATATTGCCGGACGAAATGTTCTCTGATCAGGCCGAGCGTCGGGTAAAGCTAGGGTTAGTTGTGGCAGAAATGATCACCCAGTTTGAGTTGACGGCGGAGCCCGCTAAGGTGCGCGAGGCCATTGAGGATATCGCTTCTACTTACCAGGATCCTGAGGAAGTGATTAATTGGTACTACTCAGAGAATGAGCAGTTGGCAGGTATCGAATCGCGGGTGCTCGAAGACGCCGTGGTAGAAAAACTGCTTTCTGCCGCCGCCATCGCAGAGGTGGAGTGCAGTTATCAGGATGCGCTGGCCAAGGCGCGGCCGGCCACATCTGCCGAATAGACAACAACAAGGAATGAGTATGGAACAGCCAGGTTTCGATCAGGATCCAAAAGCCCTCGGTCTGGTGCCGATGGTGATCGAGCAGACTTCTCGCGGGGAGCGCTCTTTTGACATTTATTCGCGGCTTCTTAAGGAGCGCGTGATCTTTATCGTGGGTGCGATTGAGGATCACATGGCAAATCTGATCGTAGCGCAACTGCTGTTCCTAGAGTCGGAGAATCCCGACAAGGATGTGCATCTATATATCAACAGCCCGGGTGGCTCTGTGACGGCGGGTTTGTCTATTTACGACACAATGCGTTTTATCAAGCCGGACGTGAGCACCATGTGCATTGGTCAAGCCGCGTCTATGGGCGCTTTTTTGTTAAGTGGCGGCGCCAAGGGTAAGCGCTTTATCCTGCCCAACGCTCGCACCATGATTCATCAGCCTAGCGGTGGAGCTCAGGGACAAGCCACAGATATTGAAATTCAGGCCAAAGAGATTCTGTTTCTCAGAGAGCGGCTGAATACTTTGCTGGCTGATCACACCGGGCAGACAATGGAAGTGATTGAGCGCGATACCGAGCGAGACCGCTTCATGAGTGCTGAGCAGAGCGTGGAATACGGTCTGGTCGATGAGGTAATCAGTAGTCGCTAGAGCCCCCAGACCTCGACATTGCCCTGACTTGCAAAGTCTCCTGAAACGTATCAAGGTTAGCGGCACCTAGCAGGAGCACTTAGGACAGCTCATGACGGACGACAACACCTCCGGCGATAACAGCAAACTGCTGTACTGCTCATTCTGCGGCAAGAGCCAGAATGAGGTGCGCAAGCTGATTGCAGGCCCGTCTGTGTTTATTTGCGATGAGTGCGTTGACCTCTGTAACGATATTATCCGCGAGGAAATTCAGGAGGCGGGCAGCGAGGGCGAGAGCTCCAAGCTACCAATCCCCGCTGAGATCAACGAGATTCTTAACCAGTACGTCATCGGTCAATTAAAGGCCAAACGCGTACTCGCTGTTGCTGTTTACAACCACTACAAGCGACTTCGTAATGCGTCCCCCGGATCCCATGGCGCTGAAGATGTTGAGCTGAGCAAGTCCAATATTCTGTTGGTGGGACCCACAGGGTCGGGTAAGACATTGCTCGCCGAGACTTTGGCAAGATTGTTGGACGTGCCCTTTACCATTGCCGACGCTACCACGCTGACCGAGGCGGGCTACGTGGGAGAAGATGTCGAAAATATCATCCAGAAACTACTCCAAAAGTGCGACTACGATGTGGACCGCGCTCAGATGGGGATTGTTTATATCGATGAGATCGACAAGATTTCCAGAAAGTCGGATAACCCCTCGATCACAAGGGATGTCTCAGGCGAGGGCGTGCAGCAAGCTCTGCTAAAGCTGATTGAGGGTACCGTGGCGTCGGTGCCACCCCAGGGTGGACGCAAGCACCCACAGCAGGAATTTCTGCAGGTAGACACAAGCAACATTTTGTTTATTTGTGGTGGCGCCTTCGCGGGCCTTGATAAAGTCATTCGTAACCGCTCCGAGAAGGGCGGGATTGGGTTTGGCGCCGAGGTCAAAAGCAAGGACGAAACTCGCAACTTCGGTGAAACACTCTCTGATTTGCAGCCAGAGGATTTGGTCCAGTACGGTCTGATTCCCGAGTTTGTGGGCAGGTTGCCTATCATCGCCACACTCGAAGAACTCGATGCCGAGGCGCTGATCAGAATCCTCACCGAACCCCGCAACGCGCTGACCAAGCAGTACGCGAAGATGTTCGAAATGGAGGGCGTGGAGATCGATTTCAGGGAGGACGGCCTGCAGGCTATCGCAGAGCGGGCGATGGAGCGTAAAACGGGTGCGAGAGGGCTTCGCTCCATTCTCGAAGGCATTCTGCTCGAGTCCATGTACGCCATCCCCTCGACCCCTGATGTAGCGAAGATCGTTGTCGACGAATCGGTCGTCAAAGGCGATTCAGAGCCACTGCTGGTCTACGAGACACCCAACGTCGCCGCGGCGGGTGCGGAAGAGTAAAACGATCGCGCCGCTCCTCACGCGGCGTCATCAATCCATTTTCACCCATGATGGGTACTTATTTATGTTGGTGGGCCTTTAAAAGGTCGCGCTGAGCCCCCATATTGGCAATAGGAATGGAGAAGACGATGACTGATCAAGACCACCAATTGCCCTTGCTGCCGCTTCGTGACGTGGTGGTGTATCCCCATATGGTGCTGCCCTTGTTTGTTGGGCGCGAGCGATCGATAGAGGCCTTGGAGCACGCGATGCTCGATAACAAGCAGGTGCTGCTTGTTGCACAACGTAACGCGTCTGAAGACCAGCCCGGCGTTGATGACCTATACCAGGTTGGCACCGTGTCCAATATCCTCCAATTGCTCAAACTGCCCGATGGTACGATCAAGGTGCTGGTTGAAGGGAGCTACCGCGCTGCGGTGTTGGCCATTGATGACGATGAGCAGTTTGCAGTTGCCTCAGTCAGACAAATAGAAGCAGACCCCATCTCCGAGCGCGACGCCGCCTCTCTGGTCAAGGCGACGGTAGAACAATTTGAAAAATACGTAGGTTTGAGCAAGAAGGTTCCAGCTGAGGTGCTGACCTCCCTCTCTGGAATTGATGAGCCGGGTCGTCTCGCTGACACTATTTCAGCACATATGGGCGTTGATCTAGAGGAGAAGCAGCGGATCCTAGAGATCGCTGACGTGCGCGGGCGCCTAGAACATCTTCAGTCCCTCATGGACGCGGAGATCGACCTGTTTCAAGTTGAAAAACGCATCCGCGGTCGCGTCAAGAAGCAGATGGAGAAGAGTCAGCGGGAGTACTACCTCAACGAGCAAATGAAGGCGATTCAGAAAGAGCTCGGTGAGATGGATGATGCGCCGAATGAAGTTGATGAGTTGCAAAACAAAATCAATGAAGCGCGAATGCCTGAGGAGGCGCTGGAGAAAGCTAATGCGGAGCTGAGCAAGCTCAAAATGATGTCTCCCATGTCGGCGGAGGCGTCTGTCGTGCGTGGGTATCTGGACTGGATGGTGAGCATTCCGTGGCTCAAGCGCAGCAAAGTCCGTCATGACCTTAATAGAGCGCACGCGGTATTGAATGAGGATCATTTTGGGCTCGAAGAAGTGAAGGAGCGCATTCTTGAATATTTGGCCGTGCAAAAACGTGTTCGAAAACTGAAAGGTCCTGTGCTCTGCCTAGTGGGGCCACCGGGCGTCGGAAAAACCTCTTTGGGCGAATCGATTGCCCGCGCAACGAACCGAAAATTTATCAGGATGGCACTGGGCGGCGTCCGTGACGAAGCAGAGATCAGAGGCCACCGGCGAACCTACATTGGTTCAATGCCAGGCAAATTACTGCAGAAGATGGCTAAGGCTGGGGTGCGAAACCCGCTGTTCTTGTTAGATGAGATCGACAAGATGGGGATGGATCACCGGGGCGACCCGGCATCCGCTATGTTAGAGGTGCTGGACCCAGAGCAGAATCACGCATTCAACGACCACTATCTCGAAGTCGACTATGACCTCTCTGATGTGATGTTTGTCTGTACCTCAAACACTATGAACATCCCAGGGCCACTGCTGGACCGGATGGAGGTGATTCGCATTCCGGGCTACACCGAGGATGAGAAACTCAACATCGCGCAAAAGTACCTGATACCCAAACAGACCAAACTCAATGGGCTGAAGCCAGACGAAATTGATCTCTCGGAAGAGGCCTGCTTAGACATTATTCGTTATTACACCCGGGAAGCCGGAGTTAGGTCCTTGGAGCGTCAGATCGCCAAGGTGTGTCGGAAAATGGTCAAAGCCTTTGCACTGAGTGAGCGGGAGTCGGGGCAGACCATCAGCCCCGAATCACTGGCGGACATTCTTGGGGTGAGGAAATTCAATTTCGGCACTGCCGAGCAGGAGAACAAGGTAGGACAGGTTACCGGTCTGGCGTGGACGTCAGTCGGCGGCGAACTCTTGAGTATCGAAGTGGCCTCAACCCGGGGTAAGGGTCGCGTCGTGAAGACCGGGTCTCTTGGTGACGTGATGCAGGAGTCAATACAGGCTGCCAATACGGTCGTCAGAGCCAAGTCCCAAACCCTGGGGATTCCAGCACGCTTTCATGACACGCGCGATATGCATATCCACGTTCCCGAGGGTGCGACCCCCAAAGATGGCCCAAGCGCCGGTATTGCCATGTGCACCGCGCTGGTCAGTAGTTTCACGGAAATTCCTGTCCGGGCAGACGTCGCTATGACCGGTGAAATCACGCTCCGCGGTGAGGTCTTGCCGATTGGTGGATTGAAAGAGAAGCTGCTTGCGGCTCGTCGAGGCGGTATCGGCACCGTCGTGATCCCACATGAAAACGAGCGGGATCTACAGGAAGTACCTGATAACATTAAGGAAAATCTAGATATCAGGCCGGTTAAATGGATTGATGAAGTGCTGGCGATCGCACTGGAGCGCCTGCCAGAGCCTCTGGATGATGATGCCTATCTCGCAGGTTCTCCAGGCATAGGGCAGGGCGATGAACAAGGCCCGGAATCCAAGGATGCAGATCGGCCTAGATCCCACTGATTTCAAGCGTTTCAGCGTTGACCGCACCCAACGTCAGGAGTAGTCTATCCTCAGGCTCTGAGATATGTGCCGGTGAATATTCAGCTCAAAAAACTCGAGGGGTAACAACGTGAACAAAAATGACTTGATTGACGCCATTGCCGCAGACGCGGATCTTTCCAAAGCTTCTGCTGGTCGTGCACTCGATGCAGCGATTGGTGCGATTACCGGCGCGCTGTCAAAAGGCGGAAGTGTGTCGCTGGTAGGCTTCGGAACTTTTTCCGTGAAGGCGCGAGCGGCGCGTCAGGGACGTAATCCGCGTACAGGTGAGACCATCCAGATCGCGGCCTCGAACACGCCTGGGTTCAAAGCAGGTAAGGCGCTTAAGGATGCCGTTAACAAGTAACTGAACCTGTTATGCCGTCTTGGGGCGGCAGCGAGGAAGGCGCCATTGTGCGCCTTCTTTTTGTCTAGAATCTCTCCTTTCAACAATCCCTGAAAGAGCACTTATTTCTATGCTTCAGACCATGCGCCAGAGCACCCAAAGCACCGCAGCAAAGGTCATTATTGGCTTAATCGTCCTGTCCTTTGCCGCCTTTGGCTTGGAGACTCTTCTGCCCGGAGGCTCGGGAACGTCTGTCGCCGAGGTGAATGGTGAGGAGATCACGCCTTTTGCGCTGCAAGAAGCCATCACGCAACAAAAGCGCCAGTTGGTCAGTGTGCTGGGGGAAAATATTGATCCCGCGTTACTGGATGACGACCGGCTGCAGCCCAGGGCGCTTCAGTCCCTTATACAGCGAGCCCTTCTGCTTCAAAAAAGTGCGGCATTGAACCTGGTGGCATCCGAGGCGCAGGTTGGAAAATCGATTACATCAGTCGAAGCATTCCAATTGAATGGCATGTTTTCTCCCGATGCCTATAAGAGCGTGTTGGCCAGTGCGGGCTACACGCCGGAGCGGTTTCGCAGAGTGCAGTCAGAGGACATTCTGCTGACGCAGTTACAAACGGCGATCAGCGAGACTGAGTTCGCTACTCTGACCGAGTTGGCAGCGACCGCGAATCTGATTGCTGAGGAGCGCGACGTGCGCTATCTCGTCATTCCAGAAAGCGGGCTTGTGACAGACGAAGATCTATCCAACGCGGCGCTGCAAAATTACTACGAGCAGAACGAGGCTGTCTTTTTTAACCCTGAGCAGGTTGTTGTCGACTATATCCTGCTCGACCCAGACGACTTTGCGGTGTCCGTCGATGAATCGTTGGTGGACGAGCAGTACGAGGCGGTAAAGGACGAGTACGAGGTCGCGGAGCAGGCGCGGGTGTCTCATATCTTGTTGATTCAGTCTGACGATGAATCTGATACAGCCTATGGGCGGCGCGTTGCCGACACGGCGGAGCGGATCGGCCGAGGCGAAGATTTTGCGGATCTCGCGGCTGAGCTCTCGGATGACCTGGGCTCAGCCAGCCTCGGTGGCGAGCTGGGTTTTACAGATGGTTCTGCTTTTCCCGATGAAATGGAAAGCGCAATCGCCGAGCTGGCAGAGCCTGGCGATGTCTCTGGGGCAGTCGAGACAGACGCAGGCACCCATTTTATTCGCCTCGAAGAGCGCATCGCTGCGGATTCGATAGATAACGCGTCGGTGCGCAATGAGCTCCGAGCTTCGATTGAGGCCGCTGAAGCCGAACGCAATCTGTTGATCGCCGTTGAAGAGCTTCGGGATCTCACATTTAACGCGCCGAACCTGTCTGGACCCGCGTCGGCCATCGGCGCCGAAGTGCGCGTGTCTGAACCGTTTTCACTGGGTGAAGGTGCCGGTATATTCGCCGACCAACGCCTGAGGGATCTCGCTTTCTCGGACGATGTGAAAGACGCGGGCAACAACAGTGAGGTGCTGGAATTGTCCGGTCAGCAATTCGTTGCGGTCCGGATCCGCGACGTTCGCCCGCCTCAGATCGCGCCTTTTGATGAGGTAGCAGTTGAGGTCCGTCGAGGTCTGAAATCAGAGCTTGAGGCGGCGGCTTTGGCAGACATAGCGGCGCGCGCCGAGAGGTTGCTCGCGGCAGGCGAATCAATAGAGGCCGCAGCAAGTTCCCTCGATGTGGATTGGCGGGTGGAGCTTGCCGCGACAAGATTAACCAGCCAGCTCCCGCAGCCTATTTTGGAGGCGGCGTTTGCCATGCCGCAGGGGCAAACCGAGGTTTTACGTACGGTGACTGTGCCCGGGGAGGGATATGCTCTGGTTCAATTGGCACGGGTGAATCCTGGTGACGTAGCAGCGCTGAGTAGCGCTGAAGCGCAGCAGTTGTCAGATCTCCGCAGTGGGGAGCAACAGCGACTCAGCTTCGATGAATTCCTGGTCCACCAACGCAACACCGCTGATATCGTGATTCGCTGAGACGGTGCTGATCCGCGACAAATTTCAGGCATGGTGAGCATGACGTCTGATCAGGGAGGATCACTCGAGGAGCTGTTGGGGCAGGTGCCTGACAGACACCATGCGATTAGCGGCAGTCAGCAAGTGCTTTCTGTGAACGGACGTCACCCTGCGCCACTTCATCTTTGGCAGCCGGACTACTGCGGCGATATTGATATGGCCATCTCATCAGACGGGACTTGGTACCACGAGGGTGTGGTCATAAAGCGCCCCGAGCTCTGGCAGTTGTTTGCGGGGATTCTTCGGCGCGAGGCCGACGGCGAGTATTATCTTGTGACTCCGGTAGAGAAATGTCGCGTTAACGTCGCCCTGCACCCCCTGATGATCACGGATATGCAGATGGGTGACTCGGGGGAGGGTGTTCAGCTCTGGGCGGTACTCAATGCTGGCGGCGTATTCCCGGTTAGCTCTGAATATCCGCTTAAGCTGGAAACAAAGGCTGGCGGGGCCGCCTATATAGAGTTGCCTCATGGGCTCTCCGCTCTGTGCTCCAGAGCGGCGTGGTATCGGCTTGTCGATCTCGCCGACGACAGCCACAGCATCACTAGCGGTGGAGCCAAGTTTTTTTTGGGCTGAGCAAGCGCCTCACATATTGGGGTAGTTGGGGCCACCGAAACCCTCTGGGGTCACCCAAGTGATGTTTTGCGACGGATCTTTAATGTCGCAGGTTTTACAATGCACGCAGTTCTGCGCATTAATCTGAAAGCGAGCTCCCTCTGCCTCTTCTACCACCTCGTAAACTCCTGCGGGGCAGTAACGCTGCGCGGGCTCGGCATACTTTGGCAGGTTCACCAATATCGGGATCGAGTCATCTCTCAGCGTGAGGTGACAGGGCTGATCTTCTTCGTGGTTCGTATTGGATAGAAATACGGAGGACAGCCGATCAAAGGTGAGGGTATTGTCGGGTTTGGGGTACTCGATGACTTTTGCAGAGGCGGCATCCTCAAGGCAGGCATAATCAGGCTTTGAATCATGCAGCGTAAAGGGTAGCCGCCCGGCGAACACGTTTTGGTCGATCCAGACCATGGCGGCACCCAATAAGGTGCCGAATTTATGCATAAAGCCCGAGAAGTTGCGTGCGCTGTGCAGTTCCTTTCCCAGCCACGAATCACTGATTCTGCCTGCTAGGTCATCCAACAACGCTGGCGGTTCTTCGCTCTGCAGTGCAGTCATGATGCTCTCGGCCGCCAGCATGCCGCTCTTCATAGCGGTGTGGTTACCCTTTATCTTGACGCTGTTGAGGGTGCCCGCATCGCAGCCCACCAACACGCCACCGGGGAAGGCCATTTCCGGTAGCGAATTTTGCCCGCCCTTGGCCAATGCGCGGGCACCATATGCAATGCGCTCCCCGCCTTCGAGAGTCTCACGCGTCTTCGAGTGAGTTTTCCATCGCTGAAACTCCTCGAACGGGCTGAGGTGCGGGTTGCTGTAATTGAGGTCAGCAATTAGGCCTAGGTAGACCTCGTGATTTTCAGCGTGATAGAGGAACGCGCCACCACTGGAGTTGGATTCAGAAAGCGGCCAGCCAATGCCGTGTACGACCAGGCCTTCCTGATGCTTGTCGGGATCAATTTTCCAGACCTCTTTAATACCGATGCCGTAGTGCTGGGGATCTTTTCCCTCATCGAGATTGAAATGCGCGATCAACTGCTTACCAAGGTGCCCACGGCAGCCTTCGGCAAACACCGTGTAACGGGCGTGCAATTCCATGCTGGGCACGTAACTATCTTTCTGCGCGCCGTCTGCGCCCACGCCCATCTCTCCGGTAGCAATGCCTTTGACGCTGCCGGCGTCGTCAAATAGGACTTCAGCTGCTGTAAAGCCAGGGTAGATTTCCACGCCCATCCCTTCGGCCTGCTCGGCTAGCCAGCGACACACGTTGCCCATGGACACAATGTAGTTCCCATCGTTGTGAGTGGGCCGCGGGATCGCGAATCCGGGCAATTTAATAGCACTGTCCTGACCGGTGTAAAAGTAGAACGTATCCCCCGTGACGGCTGTGTTGAGCGGGGCGCCGCGGTCTTGCCAGTCGGGCAGAAGCTCATTGAGGGCGCGCGGCTCCAGCACCGCGCCGGAGAGGATGTGCGCGCCCACTTCGGAGCCTTTCTCCACCACGCAAACCGTGGTCTCGCGCCCCTCGGATTCGGCCAGTTGCATCAGTCGAATCGCCGCCGACAAGCCCGCAGGGCCCGCACCGACTACGACTACGTCAAACTCCATCGACTCTCTTTCCACACCACACCTCGCGACTTTTTTAGCGGCTGTTTCGTAATCTCCAACATCACCGAAATCCATTACAATCCGGGCCTGTTGGGTGCTTTACTTTGCGGCGGCATGATACACTAACGGGGCCACACAAGCAGGCTTGCCGGGGTTGAAGCCGCTAGCGCCAAACGAGGTGCTGGGGTTAAAAAAGGGCGCATAGACGGCCTCGAAAGTCCTGAGCGAAGCTATGTTTGTTAAGAAGCTGTGTTTGTTAAATAGCCCTGTTAGTGGCATCAAACAATCTGCACAAAGATCTGGGATTTATCTGGAGACACCATGAAAGCATTGGTCGCGGTGAAACGCGTGGTCGATTACAACGTCAAGGTCCGCGCGAAAGCGGATGGCACGGATGTTGATCTGAATAACGTCAAAATGGCGATCAACCCATTTTGTGAAATTGCGGTTGAAGAAGCCGTCAGGCTAAAAGAGGCCGGCACGGTGACGGAGATTGTTGCTGTATCGGTAGGTGAAAGTAGTTGCCAGGAGCAAATTCGTACGGCATTAGCGTTGGGCGCCGATCGAGGGGTCCACGTAGAGGTGGAGGGCAGGCCCGAGCCGCTGACCATTGCCAAGCTCCTCAAAGGGGTTGTCGATCAGGAATCTCCTGACCTGGTCATTATGGGAAAACAGTCGATTGATGGCGACAACAACCAGACCGGCCAGATGCTGGGCGCGCTAACCGGCATGGGCCAGGGCACTTTTGCGTCTGAGGTTAAAATCGGTGACGGGTCGATAGAAGTGGTTCGGGAGGTTGATGGCGGCTTACAGACGGTGTCGCTGACTCTGCCGGCGATTATCACCACCGACCTTCGCCTCAACGAGCCTCGATACGCATCGTTGCCCAATATCATGAAGGCTAAAAAGAAGCCTCTAGAAACTCTAACGCCAGATCAGCTTTCCGTGTCAGTGCAGTCACACGTCACGCAGGTCGGCGTGACGCCTCCTCCTGAGCGGGCCGCTGGTATCAAGGTCGAGGATGTATCTCAGCTGGTCGACAAATTGAAAAATGAAGCGAAGGTGATCTGATGAAAACATTGGTTATTGCAGAGCACGACAATGCATCTTTGAAAGCGGCGACGCTGAATGCGGTCGCAGCAGCGGGCGCCCTTGGCGGTGACGTGGATATTTTGGTGGCTGGAGCGGGTTGTGGCGACGCTGCCCATGCGGCCGCGCAGGTATCGGGGATCTCTAAGGTAATTTGCGCGGATAATGCAGCCTATGAGCACCAGCTGGCCGAAAATGTGAGTCTGCTGGTCGCCGAATTAGGCGCTGACTACGACAATCTTCTGGCCCCTTCTACCCCCAACGGTAAAAACATCATGCCGCGCGTGGCGGCGTTGCTCGACGTCGGCCAGATCTCTGACATTCTGTCTGTCGAGAGCGCTGATACCTTCACGCGTCCTATCTATGCGGGCAATGTCATTGCGACGGTACAGTCATCAGACCCCAAGAAGGTGATCACTGTTCGGACCACAGCTTTTGATGCGGTGCCCTCTGAGGGCGGCAGCGCAACCGTAGAATCGTGTTCAGTGGTCCATGACGCGGGCGTGTCGCAGTTTATTCGTGAGGAAGTAGCTGTATCAGATCGCCCTGAACTGACGTCAGCTTCGGTCGTGATTTCAGGTGGCCGGGGGATGCAAAACGGCGATAACTTCAGTCTGCTTGAGGGCATCGCTGATAAGCTCAACGCAGCTATCGGTGCCTCCCGTGCTGCAGTCGATGCGGGTTTCGTTCCCAATGACTATCAAGTGGGTCAGACCGGCAAGATTGTTGCCCCCGATCTCTATATTGCGGTCGGTATTTCAGGTGCCATCCAGCATCTAGCCGGCATGAAGGACAGCAAGGTCATTGTGGCGATTAACAAAGACGAAGATGCCCCGATCTTTCAGGTCGCAGATTATGGCCTTGTGGCAGACCTCTTTGAGGCGCTACCCGAGCTGGAAGCCGCAATATAGGTGTTATTCCCCACCGCCGACTCTCGTCGGCGGACCTCTACACCACATTGGCCGCGGAATCAGTCACGGCGAAGTCCTTCTTTGATGGCGATTGGGTTGGGTAGCGTTAGCACGACCAGATAGGACGACACCAAAAGCGTAATGATGGTGACCGCCTGAATCAGCGTTGCGGCAGAGCCACCTAACAGACCTTTTGATAGTCCCAGAAAGGCAATCAGCAGGGCGAATTCACTGCATTGTCCGAGCCGCAAGCCGAGGTTCCAGCTGAGTTTTGGTTCATCGAAAATTCCCCGCACCAGCAGGTGAAAGACGGCGGGCTTAACCGCCAGAAAACACGCTGCTATCACGACTGCGGGGAGTGCGACCTCGGGTAAGAGCGTCATATCAAGACCGCTGCCCACCGAGAAGAAAAAGACGACGAGAAAGAAATCCCGCAGCGGTTTGAGGCTAATCGCGATGTATTGTGCAATCGGGCTGCTGGCGATACTGATACCCGCGATAAAGGCGCCGATTTCTGCAGAGAGCCCCATCCAGATTGCCAGCTCAGCCATACCGAGACACCAGCCTATAGATAACAGAAAGATGTATTCGTGATAACGGTCAAAACGCTTGATGAGATTCAGCAAAATAACTCTGACACTGAGCCAGCTGATAACACCCAATAAGGGAAGCGTTAGCAACGGTCGAAGAAGCGCCGTTGCGCTGGGATGCTCCGCACCAGCACTTTCCATCATCACCAGCACGATAATGGCGAGCAGATCCTGAAAGAGAAGCAGGGCGATCATTAACTCACCGAGGTGACGATGATGCAGTACGGTGGTTGGGAGCAGCTTGATGCCGATGATCGTTGACGAAAATACGAGCGCCGCACTAATTAATAGGGCGTCCATCCCGCTGAATCCAAACAGGCGGCTCAAACCGTAACCCGCTGCAGCAAAAACCACCGCGCTGATCAACGCTACCAGAGTTGATTGACGCAGGCTGTTCCACAGGGCGATCGGTTTCATGTCGAGCCCAAGTAGAAACAGCAGCAGAATAATGCCTACATGCCCGGCGCCTGACACCAGCTCCATATCAGATACCACGCCCAGTCCAAAGGGACCCAGCGCCACGCCCAGCGCTATATAAGCAATGATGATCGGTTGCCGTGCATAAAGCGCGATCGATGACAGCACTGCTGCGCCGAGGAAAATTGCCGCAAAGGTAAACGTGATGCCAGTTTCCATGAGTCACTCAGTCTCGCTATTGAGCCGCTAAAGAAGATCAATGCCGTGGCTACCGGCTGAGCTGAGATCTTCCGGCCGTCGTATTTTGGCACAGTCCACTCACTGGCCGCTTAGTCTACACAATGTGGGCACAATGACTGGAGAAACGGGCCTGATAACCGTTACAATCGCGCCGCCCGCGAGGGCGTGATTATCCGGATAGCCCTTACCGACAGTGTGGTCCCTTTTATGAGGAGACCGAGGAGGACTTTGATGTCGAAAAGTAATCTTGAAGATGGCGTTGCCGACGCGATTGCGGCCACCGCGCTGATCAGTGTTGCATTGGTGACCTTAATGATTTGGTTGTCTGGATTACCCAGCTAGCGCTAAGCACTCTGAAAATCGACGATCATCGACATTTCCGCCAGTCAGGGTCACCAGTACCCGCTGGCCCTTAAATAATTCTGGCTGCGACAACATCGCGCCCAGCGCGACCGCGCCGCTGGGTTCCAGCTTGAGGCCCAGGCGCCGCCAAGCGGTCTGCATGGCCGTGGCTACCTGCTCATCGGACACGCATAAGCCTTCTGCGCCGTTTGTCAGATTAATGGAAAAAGTCAGCTCCCCGGGGATGGGCGCCAGCAGACCGTCACACCAATTTGCGCCATCAGCGGGCGCTTCAACCCGCATGCCGCTCTGAAAAGAGAGGTGATGGTCGTGCCAGCCCACTGGCTCTGCCGTGTAGATGCGCGTGTCTGAGCAGCGTGATTTAAGATAGGTGCCGATCCCAGCGGCCAGCCCACCGCCGCCCGTGCAAATGATTGCGGCATCGATTGGCCTCGGAAACTGTGTAATCACTTCGGCTCCACAAGTGCCCTGGCCGGCAATGGTTCCCCAGTGATCGAAGGGCTTGACCAGCGGCGCAGGGGTTCTGTCTTGAAGGGCGCTGGCTACTTGCTCCCGGTCCTCTGACAACCGGTCATAAAAGACGATTTCACCTCCGAGAATACGAATACGGTCAATCTTGGCCGCAGGCGCGTCACTGGGCACGACAATCATCGCTTTCATCCCCAGGCATCGGGCGGCGTAGGCCACGCCAATGCCGTGATTACCTGAAGAAAACGCGATCACACAATCCGCTCCTTCTTCGGCGGAGAGCTGAGTCATCACATTCAATGCGCCGCGAATCTTGAACGACCCCGTCGCCTGCGCGCACTCGGCCTTGAGCAGAACCTCGCCCGAAACCAGCTCATCGAGTAAAGGGAGGCGCAGGATGGGGGTGGCCGGCGCGTATCGATGTACTCGGGGCATGGCCGCTTCGATATCCGACACCAAGCGTGACTGCTCTGAGGGGCTAAGCAGCTTTCTAAAGTTCGGCGGCTGAGGATTCTGACTCATAGTGCTAAGTCTAATGCAGACGTGCCATCCCAGGCCCGCAGCCTTTCAATAGTTTCGATAAGTGACTTTTCAGTGGCGTCTCCGTGATTGTCACTCACAACGCAAAAAGGTATTATCCGACTAATGCACTAGGTTATTACCGGGACCAGATTCG
>CALKHC010000095.1 GCA_938091425.1 uncultured Luminiphilus sp.
GGCCCGAGGCGGCCTGCGTTTGGTTGGCATGAATCAATTCGAGTTGGCCAAGGACAAGATCATGATGGGTGCTGAGCGCCGGTCGATGGTGATGTCCGAGGCTGAAAAGCGCAACACGGCCTACCACGAGGCGGGGCATGCCATTGTGGGCCGTCTGATGCCTGAGCATGATCCGGTCTACAAAGTGTCGATTATTCCGCGTGGCCGCGCACTGGGCGTGACCATGTTCCTGCCTGAGGAAGACCGCTATAGCCATAGCCGGCGCCACATCATTTCACAGATCACTAGCCTCTTTGGGGGCCGGGTCGCTGAAGAAATGACGCTAGGCAAGGATGGCATCACTACCGGTGCGTCCAATGACATTCAACGTGCGACCGAGGTCGCGCGGAATATGGTGACCAAGTGGGGCCTGTCGGAGAGCTTGGGGCCACTGATGTACGACGAAGGTGGTGAAGAAGTCTTTCTTGGGCGCAGTGCTGCACAGCCGGCCAAGGCGATGTCTGATGAGACGGCGCTGGCGATTGACCGAGAGGTGCGCAACATTATTGATGAGTGCTACGACAAAGCGCACCAGTTGCTCGAGGACAATCGCGACAAGCTCGATATGATGGCCGACTCGTTGATGCAGTACGAGACCATCGACGCTGAGCAGATCAACGACATCATGGAAGGGAGGTCTCCTAGGCCACCGTCTGGTTGGTCTAGCGATGATAGAGACACCCCTCCTCCTGATGAAGGAGAGGCAGAATCAGCTGGCAACCCAATTGGCGGTGCCGCGACCGAGCACTGATTCAGTTACTGCTGCTTAGCGCTAACCAGAAGTTTTTCTGAGATGGTCAACGCCATCACCTGTGGTGCGCGCACGCTGAGCCTCAGCCATCCGCGCATCATGGGTGTTCTCAACGTCACCCCAGACTCCTTTTCTGATGGTGGCCGGCTATACCGTGATGGACGTGTCGACACCGATGCGCTGTTGGTGCGCGCCGAGCAAATGCTGGCCGAGGGCGCTGACATTTTGGATGTGGGTGGTGAGTCGACCCGCCCGGGCGCAGCAGCAGTCAGCGAGACGGAGGAGTTGGATCGCGTGGTCACAGCAGTGGAGGCGCTGGTCCAGCACTGTGACACGATCATCTCGGTGGACACCAGCACGCCCAAAGTGATGACGGAGTCCGCGCGTTGCGGGGCGGGGCTGCTCAATGATGTGCGCGGGTTCAGGCGACCGCAGGCGCTGCAGGCAGCGGCAAACACCGGACTGGCGCTCTGTGTCATGCATATGCAGGGTCAGCCGGACACGATGCAGACGGCACCTACCTATGCCGACGTGGTTCATGATATTTCTGAATTCTTGCGTCAGCGTTTGGCAGATTTAAGCGCCGTTGGCATCGATCTTGACCGGGTGATAATTGATCCAGGGTTCGGTTTTGGCAAAACTGCTGAGCAGAATTTTGAATTACTCGCGCGGCTCGGAGAGTTGTGCACCAAGGGGCAGCCTGTGCTAGTCGGATTGTCACGCAAATCCATGATCAGCAGCGTGCTCGATCGACCGCCGGAGCAGCGGATTTATGCCAGCGTTGCTTTGGCGCTGATGGCGGTGGAGCGCGGGGCGCGTATAGTGCGAGTTCACGATGTTGCTGCTACATTTGATGCGTTGTCTATGTGGCAAACTCTGAGTCAGGGGCAACAATCATGAGCAGACAGTTTTTCGGTACCGACGGCATCCGAGGTGAGGTGGGTAAATACCCGGTAACCGCGGACTTTATGCTTAAGCTCGGATGGGCGGCCGGACGGGTGTTCGCCGCGGCTGACCGTGAGACTCACGTCTTGATTGGCAAAGACACCCGGCTTTCTGGGTACATGTTTGAGTCAGCATTGGAGGCCGGTTTGGTCGCGGCAGGGGCCCGTGTCACGCTACTTGGACCCATGCCCACCCCGGCCGTTGCGATGCTTACCCGCAGTCAAAAAGCGTCCGCTGGAATCGTTATCAGTGCCTCTCACAACGCTTATACCGATAACGGCATCAAATTCTTTGACGCCGAGGGCCGCAAGCTGTCGGACGCTCTAGAACTCGAGATTGAACGCATGTTGTCAGAGCCCATGGAGACCGTGCCGTCAGCGCAGCTGGGCAAGGCTTCGCGGATGGTGGATGCGCCGGGCAGATATGTGGAGTTTTGTAAAAATACGTTTCCGGAAGCGCTGAGCTTGCGTGGAATCCGGCTGGTACTGGACTGCGCTCATGGTGCCACTTATCAAGTCGCGCCTCAGGTATTCGCCGAACTGGGGGCCACCGTGGAGGTAATGGGCGCTGAGCCGGATGGCTACAATATTAACCGCGATGTCGGATCGACGTCCCCGGCCGCACTGCAGGCACGAGTGCTCAGCGAGAAGGCTGATCTTGGCATTGCTTTTGATGGCGACGGTGACCGTGTGCAATGTGTTGCCGCTGATGGCACGGTTGTGGATGGCGACGAACTTCTCTACGTGATTGCAAATGACCGCCTGCAACGGGGGCAGCCGCCTGAGGGCGTGGTGGGCACGCTGATGTCTAACTTGGGCTTGGAGCATGCGCTGGCGGATAAGGGTATCGAATTGGTGCGGGCGAAAGTAGGCGACCGTTACGTGCTTGAACTCATGGCAGAGCGGGACTGGTCTCTGGGTGGAGAGGCTTCAGGTCACATTATCTGTGGCGATCTCACTACGACCGGTGACGGGATTGTGGCCGCGCTGCAGGTCGTGGCGGCCATGGCTGCTACCGGTGAGAGTCTCTTGGCGCTGAAAAGCGCGCTCCACAAATTACCCCAGACGCTGATTAACGTGTCGGTCTCGGACGGCTTTGTGCTGGAAGCGTGCGAGGCTGCGGTCGCCGAGAGTAAGAGGGTGGAAGAGGTTCTGTCAGGGCGGGGTCGTTTGGTTCTCCGGCCCTCGGGCACCGAGCCGCTCATCAGGGTCATGATTGAGGGCGCTGATGCAGGGGAAAATCATCGTCTCGCGGATGGCATTGCCGAGGCGATTAGACAGGCGCACTAGTTCAGTTGCGGCACGGATACGTGACCGGTATCATCTCGCGCCCTACGTGAAGCGTCGGTGACCGGCGCAAAGTTGGAAAGAGTCATGGAACAGAT
This sequence comes from uncultured Luminiphilus sp., assembly GCA_938091425.1. Lineage (GTDB taxonomy): Bacteria > Pseudomonadota > Gammaproteobacteria > Pseudomonadales > Halieaceae > Luminiphilus. The sequence goes on from CALKHC010000095.1 coordinate 3,120, forward strand.
CACGCTGATGGTACATTTGCTGGTTGCGGTGGCGCTCATTGCGCTGATCTTGCTGCAACGCGGCAAAGGGGCCGATATTGGCGCCTCTTTCGGCGCGGGTGCGTCACAGACGCTATTTGGCAGCGGGGGCAGCGGCAACGCGCTGACGCGAATGACTGCATGGCTGTCTGCGATCTTTTTCGTCAGCAGTTTCGGTCTAGCCGTGATTGCGGACAACCGCACCGCGAATGAGGATGACCTTGGGTTTGAGGTGCCGGTATATGAGCCGGTCGAGACGGACGTCCCTGACAGCGACGTCCCTGACATCGATTTTGGGTCAGAGGGCGATATTCTCTTTGACGATGCACCCCCGACCAGCGGGGAGTGACCGGTTGACAAGCGGAAGTGGTGGAATTGGTAGACACGCTATCTTGAGGGGGTAGTGGCCTATGGCTGTGCGGGTTCAAGTCCCGCCTTCCGCACCAATAATCAAAGTGAAAAGCCCCGGCCCCGGGGCTTTTTAGCATCACCGTTCATATTTTCGATAAGTGCTTCTGGACATGGCTGACCCGTCAGTAGGGTTCGCGCACTGTGGCAGGAGTACATTGTTCAGTCAGATCATGAGTCGCTTGATGCGAACTTCAACAATCCGCAGACTGAGTGCTAAATCGCACTCACTATTTTAATGAGGCAACCCGTGACCTCTCCTACGGAAGACGATCACTTTCGCCCGGGCATTAGGGCGTTACAGGCTTCACGCGCTGAAGAAGCTCAGGCGTGCTTTCAAGCGGCTATTGATGCTGGCCTTGCGACCACCAAGAGCTGGCTTGGGCTCACGCTGGCATCGTTGGTGCAGGGCAACAACTCAGCTGCCGAAGCGGCGGTCGAAGAAGTCCTGACGCGGGAGCCCCATAATCTGCGGGGACTCATCATCAAGGGCGATCTGCTATTGGGTCGGGATGAGCAGCGCCAAGCGGTATCGCACTACAACCTGGTCATGAGGCTGGCGGCGACGCTGACGGATATTCCCCCGCAACTGCAACAGGATCTGGTCCGAATTCAGGGTCGACTGGAGCAGATTTCGGAGGCGTTTGAGGCGCAATTGTTGGACAGACTTCATACGGGGGGTTATCGCCGCGATGCAGCGAGTGCGCGATTTAACCGTGGGCTGGACATGCTACTGGGAAAGGCTGAGCGCGAGGACGATGCGCGACCTTTTCCGCAAAAGCCCCATGCATTTTATTTGCCCGACATGCCCTATCAACCCTTTTATCCCAACGAGAAGTTGACGTGGGTAAAGGATATCGAGGCGGCCACTGACACGATAGAAGCTGAGCTAACGGCTAGTCTCGCGCAGCGGGCGCAGCCCTTTGCACCTTATGTCCACGGTGGACTCGAACTGCCCGGTCAGACGCCCGATACGCTCAAAGACCATGATAATTGGACGGCGGCCTTCCTCATGCGCGATGGAGTGAGTGACCCGCAATGGTCGGCCAGCTGCCCGACGGTGAGTGCCCTCATGGAAACCCTGCCGCTGACGGCAATACAGGGATTTTCGCCATCGGTGCTGTTCTCCAAACTCAAGCCGGGTGCTCGGATCGATCCGCATACAGGGCTTTTGAACTGCCGCTTGATATGCCACCTGCCTTTGGTGGTGCCAGCAGGGTGCGGTCTCAGAGTGGGGGATGAACGCCGCGATGTCGCGCGGGGTGAAGCCTGGGCATTTGATGACAGCATCAATCATGAAGCGTGGAATAACAGTACGGATGACCGCATTGTGCTGATCTTTGATGTCTGGCATCCGGACCTGACAGAGCAGGAGCGGCGCGACATCACTTCGTTACTAGAGGCCGCATCCGCCTAGCTTGATATGATCACTCAGTCTGCGCAGCGATCAGTCGGCGCAAAAAAGTGGCCATTTTTCATGTAATAGCAAGAGTTTTATGCGGGTTGACGCCATGGTCCGCGGTTCCTATACTCCCGCGCCTCTGTTTGTAGTGCATGCACTACCGTGACGCCTGCGGCAAATCAGTATTTGATTAGCCGCGATGAAAGGGGGCGTTCACTGAGAGTATTGATGCGGGGTGGAGCAGCCTGGTAGCTCGTCGGGCTCATAACCCGAAGGTCGTCGGTTCAAATCCGGCCCCCGCTACCAATTCGATGGCAGCCTGTTGCTCGCTGATCATCGCCTCGGAAGCCCCTTTTGGGGCTTTTTTGTGGCCGAACGAAAAGCGGCTGGGAGGACACAGGTATGTCGGGCAAGGAAGCGCAGTTGACGCAGCTTTTGCAGCCGACAGTGGAGGCGATGGGGTACGCCCTTTGGGGAATTGAGCTGATTTCTCCAGGCAAGCGATCCACGTTGCGACTTTACATAGAGTCTGACGCCGGCATCAGCGTGGATGATTGTGCCGCGGTTAGTCATCAGGTGAGTGGGGTGCTGGATGTTGAGGACCCTATTAGTAGTGAGTACACCCTAGAGGTGTCCTCGCCCGGGGTGGACCGGTTGCTGTTCTGTCCCGAGCATTACTTTCCCTATGTAGGGGAAATGATCGATATCCGGCTGAGATTGCCGGTTGAGGGCAGGCGTCGCTACAAGGGAGCCTTGCTTGCAATCAACAACGAGACGGTGGTCGTGGTGGTAGACGACCAGGAATTTGAACTGCCCTTGCGATCTGTGGATCGAGCGAGGGTGTTTCCCCGACTAGAGATTGGTCAGGGCAAGAAATGAAGGGGTAGTACCCCGCGGGAAAGCCCCGTAATGGTGGGGCTGTCCATCAAAGTGAGAGTGAAACGATGAACAGAGAAATTTTGATGGTTGCTGAGGCGGTATCAGCGGAGAAGGGTGTCTCAGAGGACATTATTTTCGAAGCAATCGAGCTGGCCTTGGCCACCGCTACCAAAAAACGCTACGACGAAGAAGCCGATATTCAGGTCACCATTGACCGCGAGTCCGGCGACTACGTGACCAAGCGTCAGTGGTTGGTGATGCCTGATACCGAGCTGGCGCTGCTTGGGACACAATTTACGACCGAAGAGGCAGCCGAGGTGAACAGCGCGCTTCAGCCCGGCGACTATCATGAAGAAGTAGTCGAGAACGTCGACTTTGGTCGGATCGCAGCGCAGACCGCCAAGCAGGTCATTGTGCAGCGCGTTAGAGACGCTGAGCGTGCCCAGATCGCGGACGAGTATCGAAGTCGCGAGGGCGAGTTGTTGGCGGGCACCGTCAAGAAAGTGACCCGCGACAATATTATTGTGGACTTGGGGAACAACGCCGAGGGCCTGTTGCCGCGTGGAGAATTGGTCGGGCGTGAGACGTTCCGTATCAATGACCGGGTGCGGGCGATCCTGACTGAAATCAATACGGAAGCCCGTGGTCCGCAGCTGATTCTGTCGCGGGCTTGCCAGGAAATGCTGGTAGAGCTGTTCAAGATTGAGGTGCCCGAAATTTCCGAGGGCGTCATACAGATCAGAGCGGCAGCCAGAGACCCGGGCTCCAGAGCCAAGATTGCAGTCAAGACCGGCGATCAGCGTATTGATCCGGTGGGCGCCTGCGTCGGCATGCGGGGTTCAAGGGTTCAGGCGGTTTCTAATGAGCTCGATAATGAGCGCGTGGACATCATTCTTTGGGACGACAACGCCGCGCAGTTGGTGATCAATGCCATGTCTCCGGCTGAGGTGGAATCCATCGTGGTGGATGAGGATAACTCGACCATGGAGGTTGCGGTCGCGGAGGACAATCTCGCACAGGCAATCGGCCGTGGCGGCCAGAATGTGCGCCTCGCATCGGATCTGACCGGTTGGATCATCAATGTGATGAGTGTGGACGAGGCGATTGAAAAGCAAGAAGCCGAGGCCGGGGAAGTCATTGAGCGCTTCATGGTTGCGCTCGATATCGATGAGGACATTGCAACCGTTCTGGTCGAGGAAGGCTTTACCACGCTTGAGGAGATCGCATATGTCCCGCTTGAGGAGATGAACGCGATCGAAGGTTTCGATGAGGAAATCTCTGAGGAGCTGCGGGCCCGCGCAAAAGACGCGCTGCTCACTATGGCGATTGCCTCCGAGGAGGAGCTAGACGCCAACGAGCCTGCCGAGGATCTGCTGACGATGGACGGCATGGACAAGCACTTGGCTTATTTGCTGGCCAGTAAGGGCATTGTCACCATGGAAGACTTGGCAGAGCAGGGCGTAGACGATTTGCTGGATATTGAAGAGATGACAAAAGAGCGCGCGGCAGAGCTGATTATGACTGCCCGCGCCCCTTGGTTCGCTGAGGAGGAAGAGGCAACCGCTTGACGGGTTCATGCGGCATAGCACTTCAGGTACTGAGCGGTTAGGGAGAGAGACATGGCACAAGTGACAGTAGAGCAATTGGCGGAGACAGTGGGTGCATCGGTGGACCGACTGCTCTCGCAAATGAAGGATGCGGGCTTGCCGCATGCCTCTGCCGATGAGGCGGTGTCCGAAGAAGACAAGCAGACACTGCTTGCGCACCTGAAAAAAAGTCATGGTGAGCGGGCTGGTGCCCCAAAAAAGATCACCCTTAAGCGCAAGTCGGTCAGCACGTTGCGTGCTGGCGGTGCGGGTAAGCGGACAGTCAATGTTGAGGTCCGCAAGAAGCGAACTTACGTCAAGCGAGAGGAAACTGAAGAGGCTGAGTCAGAGGTCGATATCATCGCCGAGGCACCGCAGGATGTCACGGATCAGGTGGAGACACCTGAGCCGATCCCGGCTGAAGTAGCGGGCGCGGCAGATACCGCATCTGACAGTGATGACCCCGAGCTGCTCAGGCAGCGCGCGGCCTCCCGCCGAAAGGCAGAGGAACAGGCGCGGCAATTGGAGCTCGAAGCCACTGCCAAGGCGCGGGCCGAAGAGGCGGCGAGACAGGCAGAAGAGCAGGCCGGTCAGGGTGCTGTCAAGGACACGGATCGTAAACCCAAGCGATTACACGCTGCACCGTCAAAAGATGATGCCACCAAGACCCGAGACGAGCTGCGTCGCCGCCCCGGTAAAGGCCGTCTGGAGCGAGGGGGTGTCCCTGGTGCGCGCGGCAAGCAGCGTGGCCACAATCTTTCTATGAATGACCTTGAAGCGGTAGAAGCGGGTGTCGCTCGTCGCCGCGGAGGCCGCCGGAAGAAGCTCTCGGATGAGCCAAACCAGCATGCCTTCGAGCAGCCCACGGAAAAAATCATCTACGACGTGAATGTCCCGGAAAACATCACTGTCGGCGATTTGGCCCAGCAGATGGCTGTCAAAGCCGGTGAGGTGATTAAAGAGCTGATGAATCTGGGCGTGATGGCCAACATCAACCAGATGCTCGATCAGGACACGGCGACTTTGGTGGTCGAGGAGCTGGGACATAGAGTCGTACTGAAGAGCGCCGAAGAGCTGGAGGAGCGCCTCGAAGAGACCCTCGCCAGTCAGGAAGGCACACCAGAACCCAGAGCGCCAGTTGTCACGGTGATGGGACACGTTGATCACGGCAAAACATCGCTGCTTGATTACATTCGCGAATCGCGCGTGGCTAGCGGGGAGGCGGGGGGTATCACCCAGCACATTGGCGCTTATCACGTGAAGACTGATAAGGGGATGATCACCTTCCTCGACACGCCCGGTCACGCCGCCTTTACCGCGATGCGTGCGCGCGGTGCGAAGTCAACGGATATCGTTATTTTGGTCGTGGCCGCTGATGATGGCGTGATGCCCCAGACCGAAGAGGCCATCCAGCACGCGCGTGCAGCTGGTGTGCCAATCGTGGTCGCCGTCAACAAAATAGATAAAGAGGCCGCTGATCCCGAGCGAGTGAAGACGGAGTTGGCAGCAAAAGACGTCATCCCCGAGGATTGGGGTGGCGATACGCAGTTTATTCCCGTATCCGCGCATACCGGGCAGGGCATCGATGAACTTCTGGATGCGCTTTTGCTGCAATCAGAGGTGCTGGAGCTGACAGCACCGGCAGATGTGCCGGCCTCAGGCATCGTGATCGAATCCCGTCTGGACAAAGGCCGGGGTGCCGTCGCGTCACTGTTGATTCAGCAGGGCACCTTGAAGCAGGGCGATATTGTCTTGGCGGGTCTGCAATACGGTCGTGTGCGCGCCATGCTGGATGAAAATGGGCAGCCGATTGATGTAGCGGGCCCCAGTATTCCGGTCGAAGTATTGGGTTTGGATGGCACGCCTGACGCTGGAGACCCCGTAGTGGCTGTCGAAAGTGAGAAGAAGGCGCGTGAAGTCGCGGACTTCCGGCAGGAAAAGATGCGTTCTTCAAAGCTTGCGCGTCAGCAAGCTGCCAAGCTGGACAATATGTTCGAGACTATGACGGCCGGATCAGTCGAGACGCTCAACCTCATCATTAAGGCGGACGTCCGTGGCTCGTTCGAAGCCTTACAAGGCGCTTTGGCCGATCTTGGTAACGAAGAGGTGAAGGTCAACATCGTCTCTGGTGGCGTGGGCGGTATTTCCGAGACGGATATCAGCCTGGCCATGACCAGCTCAGCGATCATTATCGGCTTCAATGCACGCGCCGACAGCAAGGCGCGCGCAGCGGCAGAAAATGAGGGCGTAGAGATCCGCTACTACAACGTGATTTACGATCTCATCGACGATGTACGCGCGGCGCTCTCCGGGATGTTGTCTCCCGAAATGCGAGAGGAGATTGTCGGCATTGCCGAGGTGCGCGATACCTTCCGTTCACCCAAGTTTGGCTTGATCGCGGGTTGTATGGTGATCGAGGGCACAGTGTACCGGTCCAAGCCTATCCGTGTGTTGCGTGACAACCTTGTGATCTACGAAGGCGAGTTGGAGTCGCTTCGTCGCTTCAAAGATGATGCCAGCGAGGTCCGCAACGGTACTGAATGCGGCATCGGTGTGAAGAATTACACCGATGTGAAGGTCGGCGACCTTATCGAGGTGTTCGACGTGAATGAAATCGCCCGGAGTCTCTGAAGCACACCATCATGGGCAAGGAGTTTGAGAGAACTCAGCGCGTTAGTCATTTTCTGCATGAAGAGCTGGCGCGGCTGTTGCAAAGCACAGTGCGAGACCCTCGCGTTCAGGAGGTTAACCTCACCGGTGTGGAGGTGAGTCGCGATCTGTCTCACGCCAAAGTGTTTTTCACATTAATGAATGATGCGTCGAGCGAGGAGCGTGCGGAGGTGACAGCTGTGCTGTCAAAAGTATCCGGTTTTCTCCGATCTGAGTTGGCTAAAGCCTCTGCTATGCGCACCGTACCCAGAATCAGCTTCCGATTCGATGAGAGCGTGGGGCGAGGGCGCGACATGGAGAGCCTGCTGAAAGACGTTCGCCTGGCAGACGACCAATTGCATACGGGTGGTCCCGAGAGCGCCTCAGAACCGGCAGACTGACTTTGGCGCGTCGGAGAAAAGGGCGACAGGTAGACGGTCTGCTGGTGCTCGACAAGCCATCCGGTATGTCATCGAATGCCGCGCTGCAGCACGCGAAGCGCCTTTTTGGGGCTGCCAAGGCGGGCCACACAGGCAGTCTTGATCCGCTGGCAACGGGCGTCTTGCCGTTGTGTTTCGGCGAGGCCACCAAGTTTTCACAGTTTCTGCTCGACGCGGACAAGGGGTACGAGAGCACCTTTGTTCTGGGCGTAGGCACCGAGACAGCCGACGCTGATGGCGCCGTAATTGCCCAGGCGTCTGCCGCCCATATCTCAGAAGACCAAGTGACTCGGGCGATGGAGACGCTGACCGGGGCTATCGAGCAGGTGCCGCCCATGTACTCGGCACTGAAGGTTGATGGTCAGCCACTCTACAAGCGTGCCCGCGCGGGTGAGCAGGTTGAACGCGCCGCTAGACCGGTTCATATCTATCGTTTTGAACTGCTGTCCTTTGAGCCCGGTGAGCAGGTGCGTCTCAGTGTGCGGGTCCAGTGCAGCAAAGGCACTTACATTCGCACTCTGGCTGAAGATCTCGGCGCCGCGCTGGGTGTGCCGGCTCACGTCGCGACGCTGCGGCGATGCCGGTCCGGACCTTTCGTCTTGAATGATTGCGTCACCCCGGAACAAGTGACCGCAGTGAAGGAGGCGGGGTCGGATGCGGGTTTGGATGCGCTACTGCAACCGATTGAATCCTGCATACAGCATTTACCTCGCTTATCACTGTCTGAGGCCGCAACTTTTTACATTCGTCAGGGCCAACCTGTACTAGTGCCAAACGGTCCCCAGAGTGGTATGGTGCGCATCGCTGACGCGGGGGGGATGTTCCTCGGCGTGG